>CAZTHV010000038.1:3261-10045 GCA_964613165.1 uncultured Marmoricola sp. | reverse complement strand
TCATCGGCAGCCGCGGCGTGCGCACCCGCCAGGCGCCGTCGCCGGTGACGGCGAGCATGGCGATCTCGTCCTCGGTCTGGTCGGCCACGTCCGTGCTGGTCACCAGCACCGTGCCCGGGCCCATCGACCGTGCCCGCGCGGCGGCGGCAAGCACGTCGTCGAGGGGCGCGCGCTCGGGCAGGTCGCACTCCACCAGATAGCCGAGCTCGAACTGGTTCGGCGTGATCACATCGGCCCGCGGCACCACCTGGTCACGCAGCAGCGGCGGGATCGCCTCGTCGACGAAGCAGCCGCTCTTGGCGGTGCCCATCCCCGGGTCGCAGGCGTACGCCGCTCGCGGGTTGGCCGCCTTGACCTGCTCCACGGCGTCGACGATCACCGCGGCGATCTCGGGGCTGCCCTGATAGCCCGACAGCACCAGGTCGACGTCGGCGAAGACGCCGCGCTCCTCCATGCCGAGCAGCACCTCGGCGACGTCCCGGCCGGGGAACACCGGGCCGCGCCACGCGCCGTACCCGGTGTGGTTGGAGAAGTGGACGGTGAACACCGGCCACACCTCGTGGCCGAGCCGCTGCAGCGGGAAGACCGCCGCGCTGTTGCCGACGTGGCCGAACGCGACCGAGGACTGGATCGAGAGCACCTGCACGGGGGCGATCCTGTCACTCGCCCACCTGTACGACGAAACTAGAACTTGTTACAGTCTGCCGCGAGTCGCGGAGGAGTCTCACTGCGCGTCTTCACCGGGCGAAGGGGAAGTCATGGCCAAGCAGCTGTCCAACGAAGCGGACTACGTCGTCGTCGGCTCCGGGAGCTCGGGAAGCGCCGTCGCGGGCCGGCTGGCCGAGGCCGGCCACCGGGTCATCCTGCTGGAGGCCGGCAAGAGCGACGAGAGGATCCTGGTCAAGAAGCCCGGCATGATCGGTCCGATGCACTCGGTGCCTCAGATCAAGCGCACCGTGGACTGGGGCTACTACTCGGTGCCGCAGAAGCACATCCTGGACCGCACGATGCCGGCCCCGCGCGGCAAGGTCGTCGGGGGCTCCAGCTCGGTCAACGGGATGGTCTACGTGCGCGGCAACCGGGCCAACTACGACTCCTGGGCGGCCGAGGGCAATGTGGGCTGGGATGCCGACTCGGTCAACGCGGCGTACAAGAGGATGGAGGACTTCGAGGACGGCGAGAACGACTTCCGCGGCGCCGGCGGGCCGATCCGGATCACCCGCAACAGGTTCCCCCAGGAGGGGACGCTGCAGTTCATCCAGGCCACCTCCGCCGCGCTCGGTGTGCCGGTGCTCGACGACTACAACGCGGAGTCGCAGGAGGGCATCTCCCGGATGCAGCAGAACGCCGCCGACGGTCTGCGCTACAGCGCCTCGCGCGGCTACGTGCACAACCTCAAGCCCGCGACCCTCGAGCTGCAGAGCGAGGTCCTGGTCACCAAGGTCGTCATCGAGAACGGCCGCGCCACCGGCGTCGAGGTGCAGGACGAGAAGGGCGGCCGGCGCACCATCCGCGCGGGCCAGGAGGTCATCCTCTCCGCCGGCTTCGTCGGCTCGGCGCAGCTCCTGATGCTCTCGGGCGTCGGCCATGCTCAGCACCTGCGCGACCACGGCATCGACGTGATCGCGGACCTGCCGGTCGGCGACAACCTGCACGACCACCTGTTCCACGCGATGACCTTCCACTGCACCGCGGCGAAGATGAAGGGCAATGCCTGGTTCTTCGCCAAGGGGCTCACCAGGGAGCTGATCCGCCCGGGTACGACGTTCATGGCGAACTCGGTCTTCGAGTCGGTCGGCTTCGTGCGGACCTCCGCGGCGACCGACGTACCCAACCTGCAGCTGCACCTGCTGCCGTGGGCCTACATCTCGCCCAACCAGGACGCGCCGATCCGCCACGACGTCGACCCGCGCACCTCCCTGACGGTGCTGGTCTCGATGATCTACCCGACGAGCCGCGGCACCCTGCGGCTGGCCTCCGCCGACCCGACGGCCGCGCCGCTGATCGACTACAACTACCTCGCCGACCAGGCCGACCTCGACGTGCTCTTCGAGGGCTCGGAGATGACCCGCGAGATCATGGCGCAGCCGGCGTTCAAGGGCTCGATCAAGGAGGAGATCCACCCGGGGGCCAAGCTCCAGGGCAGCGAGCTGCGTCAGGAGATCCTCAACCGGGCCACCTCGATCTACCACGGCGTCGGCACCTGCCGGATGGGTGTGGACGAGCTCGCCGTGGTCGGCCCGGACCTCAAGGTCCGCGGCGTCGAGCGGCTGCGCGTCGTCGATGCCTCGATCATGCCGAGCATCACCGGCGGCAACACCAACGCCCCGGCGATCATGATCGGGGAAAGGGCCGCCGACCTGCTCCTGGGCTGACGCCGACTGGGGGCCACGTCGAGGCGGCGTGAACTCACTCCTGCTCGAGGATCTCGCGCCGCCTCGGCGCAAGCTCGGGGTGATTTCGCGCCGTCTCGACGATCAGGTGAGCAGCAGCGACCGCTTCGACAGCCCCATCCAGAAGCCCTCGAAGAGCTGGTCGCCCGGCGCCTCCGGATCCTGGGCCGCGCCGAGGGTGACGAAGAGCGGCGTGTAGTGCTCCACGGTCGGGTGCGCATACGGCATGCCCGGCGCATTCGTCCGGTACGACGCCAGCTCGGCGACGTCGCCGCGGGCCAGGGCGTCGGCCGCCCAGGCGTCGAAGTCGGTCGACCAGCCCGGCGCCTCCGCCTCGATGCGGAACTCCTTGAGGAAGGGCAGCCCGTGGGTGAGGAAGCCCGACCCGATGATCAGCACGCCCTCCTCGCGCAGCTCGCGCAGACGCGAGCCGAGAGTGAGCAGCTTGTAGGGGTCCTGGGTGGGCAGCGACATCTGGATCACCGGGATGTCGGCCTCGGGGTACATGATCTTCAACGGCACCCAGGCCCCGTGGTCGAGCCCGCGCGAGGCGTGGCGGTGCACCGGCTCGGTGTCCGGCATCATCGCGGCGATCCGCTCGGCCAGCGCGCTGGCGTCGGGGGTGTCGTAGCGCAGCCGGTAGTACTTCGGATCGAAGCCGCCGAAGTCGTAGACCAGCTCGGTGCCCGGCCCGCTGGCGCTCAGCGAGAGCGGCGCGGACTCCCAGTGCGCGCTGACGATCAGGATCGCCTTCGGGCGGTCGATGGAGGCCGCGAGGTCCTGCAGCTGCGCCGACCACACCGGGTCGTCCAGCAGCGGGGGAGCCCCATGGCCGATGTACAAGGCGGGTGTGCGGTTCATGGTGTCCATGTTAGTTGAACATTCAAGTAAGTGGAAGTGTTCCCGGTCAGGGAAGCCGCCAGTCCACGGGGACGCCGCCCTGCCGCTCCAGCAGGGCGTTGACCTGGCTGAAGGGGCGCGAGCCGAGGAAGCCGCGGTGGGCCGAGAGTGGGGAGGGGTGCGGCGACTCGACGTACGGGATGGGGCCGAGCCACGGCGCGAGGTTGCGGGCGTCGCGGCCCCAGAGCACCGCTGCCAGCGGGCCGCCGCGGGCGGCGAGCACCTTGATGGCGTGCTCGGTGACCGGCTCCCAGCCCTTGCCGCGGTGGGAGTTCGGGCGGCCGGGGGAGACGGTGAGCGATCTGTTCAGCAGCAGCACGCCGGCGTCGGCCCAGCCGGACAGGTCGCCGTTGCTCGGCGTCGGCAGGCCGAGGTCGTTGGCCAGCTCGCTGAAGATGTTGACCAGACTCGGCGGAAGCGGCCGTACGTCGGGCGCGACCGAGAAGCTCAGCCCCACCGGGTGACCGGGCGTGGGGTAGGGGTCCTGGCCCACGATCAGCACCTTCACCTCGGCCAGCGGTCGCTGGAAGGCGCGCAGGATGTGCTCGCCGGCTGGGAGATAGCCGCGGCCGGCGGCGATCTCCTCGCGCAGGAAGCGACCCATCGCCTCGATCTGCCCCTCGACCGGCGCCAGCGCCTCCGCCCAGTCCGGCGCGACCAGGCCCTGGCTCACCAGGTTCGACAGCGTGCTCATCGTTTCCTTCCCTCGGGTCGTTGCAGCCGGTCGAGGAAGGCGACCAGGAGCGCCTCTCGCAGGGCCGGCGTGGCCAGGTCGAGCAGGGTGTTGATCTCGGCCATATCCTCCGGCATGCCGATGGCTCCGCTGTCGCCGCCGTCCGCGGCTCCCGCCATGCCGACCGCGGCGAGCAGCCCGTCGAAGTCGGCGTCGGTCAGCGCGGCCGGGTCGAGCGCCTGAACGAACTCCACGATCCCCGGATCCACCCGCAGCGGCCCGGACTCCCGCGCCGAGGCGACTGCCGAAGCGAGCGCGGCCAGGAACTCCTCGACGTGCGGGGCGGTCGCGGCGCACAGGGAGAGGTGGATCGACGGCGGCCGGCCGCGGAAGGAGAGCTGCGGCTGGATGTACCACCCCGCGCGCGACATGGCGTCGGTGATGGTGAAGACGTCGCAGGAGTCGTCGGTGGTGAAGGCGACCAGCGAGGAGTCCGGCCGAGCGACCAGGCGCAGGCCCTCGATCCCGGCGAGCCCCTCGACGATCCGGTCGACCGCCTCCAGGGTCACCCGGACCAGCTCCAGGTAGCCGTCGTCGCCGATCGTGTTGACCGTGATCCACGCGCCGGCCAGCGGACCGCCGGACTTGGTGGACTGCAGGGTCGAGTTGAGCATCGTGTAGCCCGGCCAGTCCGCGCTCGCGAAGTACTGCGGTCGGCGCAGTGCCGGTGACCGGTGCAGCAGGATCGAGGTGCCCTTGGGGGCGTAGCCGTACTTGTGCAGGTCGACGGAGATGCTGGTGACGCCCTCGACGGCGAAGCTCCACGGCGTCACCGGCCGGCCGAGACGGGCGGCGTACGGCAGCACCCAGCCGCCGATGCAGGCGTCGACGTGGCAGCGGATCCCTTGTGCAGAGGCGATCCGGGCGATCTCCGGCACCGGGTCGACCACGCCGTGCGCGTACGACGGCGCGCTGGCCACCACCAGCACGGTGTCGCCGGTGATCGCCGACCCGATCGCGGCGGAGTCGGCCCGGAAGTCCGCCCCCACCTCGACGTCGATCACCCGCACCCCGAAATAGTGCGCCGCCTTGCGGAAGGCGGCGTGCGCCGTCGTCGGCAAGACCATCGCCGGCTCGGCGATCTCGGGGTGGGCGTCCCGTGCTGCCTGGACCGCCAGCAGGCACGACTCGGTGCCGCCGGAGGTGATCGTCCCGACCGCCTCGGCCGGCGCGTCGAGCAGGTCGCAGGCGAAGCCGACCAGCTCGTTCTCCATCCGCAGCAGGCTGGGGAACGCGGTCGGGTCGAGTCCGTTGGACCCGGCGTACGCCGCGACCGCCTCGCGGGCGACCCGGTCGGCCTCGGCCAGGCCGGAGTCGTAGACGTAGGCCAGTGTCCGCCCGCCATGGACGGGCACGTCCCCGGCCTGCAGCTCCCGCAGTTGGGCGAGAAGGTCAGTCATGGTCGCTCCCAGGCTGGTCGGTGGTGCCTGTCGGGGTCTCCGGCGGGTCGGACTGCGTCGAGACATGAGCCGGCGCCTGCTCCTGGGCGAGCCCGACCTCGACGGCGCCGAGATCGTAGCGACGCAGCCAGAGCAGGCTGAGCAGGGTGAGCGCCGCCGGGATCAGCCCGAAGCCGAGCACGATCGCGGTCAGCGCTGAGTCGGGCTGGGCGACGGCCGATCCCGCGGAGGAGCGATAGTCGCCCAGGGCCAGCACCAGGCCGTAGACGCCCGGGCCCAGTGCCAGGCCGAGGGTCTCGCCGGCCGTCCAGACGCCGGTATAGACGCCGGCCCGGTTCTGCCCGGTACGCCGGGCATCGACGGCCGCGGCGTCGGCGAGCATCGCCAGCGGGAACATCTGCGCGCCGGCGTACCCGATGCCGACCAGCATCGTCGCGGCGAACACCGCCCCGTCTGGCAGGGCTCGCGCGGCGATCAGCGTCGCCGCGCCCGCCGCGAGCACCAGCGAAGAGGCGATGTAGCCGCGCTTCTTGCCGACGCGCTCGCCGACGATCTGCCAGACCGGGGTGAGCAGCAGCGCCGGCCCGACGAAGCAGACGAAGAGAATCGTGGAGAGACTCTTGTCGCCCAGGACCCACCGCGACATGTAGTCGACTCCCGCGAGCATCGCGCCGGTCGCCAGTGCCTGCATCACGAAGGTGGTCAGCAGCAGCCGAAAGTCCCGTGCCCCGGCGACGATGCGCAGCTGGTCGCGCAGGGTGCCCGTGTCGGGCCCGGCGCGGGTGACCGCTCCAATGGGCGCGCCGCGCGTGCCCAGGTAGGCGCCGAGCACGCCGAGGACCAGGATCGCCGCGATCACCAGGCCCATCGCCCGATAGCCGTCGCGGCCGTCGAAGGCGTTGCGGATCGCCGGAGCGGACGCGCCGCTGAGCAGGATGGCGAACGCCAGGATCGCCACCCGCCAGGTCATCAGCCTGGTCCGCTCGTCGTAGGAGTCGGTGATCTCCGCGGGCATCGCGACGTAGGGCACCTGGAAGAAGGCGTACGCCGTCGCGCAGGCGACGAAGAGCACCAGCACCCACAGTGCGTCGAACCAGCGGACGCCCAGATCGGGGCCGGCGAAGAGCAACGCGAAGCAGACGGCGAGGGCGAGGCCGCCGCGCAGCAGGAACGGCCGCCGTGGCCCGCGCGGGTCCACCCGGTTGTCGCTGATCCGCCCGGCGATCGGGTTGAGGATCACGTCCCAGGCCTTGGGGAGCAGCACGATCAGCCCGGCCAGCGCCGCCGCGACGCCGAGCGTGTCGGTGAGATAGGGCAGCAGCATCAGCCCGGGCACCGTGCCGAAGGTGCCGGCGCGG
>CAZTHV010000038.1:2114-3251 GCA_964613165.1 uncultured Marmoricola sp. | reverse complement strand
CCGGTGGCGACCGACCCCAGGCCGTAGCCGATCCGGGTGCGCCGGGTCAGGGCCGCGTCGGGAGGCATGGCCGGAATCTACTGCCCTGACCGTCCCGGTCGCCGCTGCTCAGCGCTTGTCGGCCAGGCCGCGTGAGGGGCCCGAGGGGAACCGGCGCTCGGGGTTGGCGCCGATGGCGGACCGGTTGGGCACGACGTCGGCGGCGGCCTTCTTGGCGGGGGCCTTCCTCGCCCCGGTCTTCTTGGCCGCCCTCTTGGCAGGCGGCTTGGTGGTCTTTCTCGTCGCGCGGTCGTCCGGGGTGGAGTGCTGCTCGATCCACTCGTCCATGACGACCCATGTCGTACGCCGGGCCGCCCGCCCGGTGAGCATCCCCAGATGCCCGCCGGGCACGACCTCGAAGCGGACCTCGTGCGCGTGGGGCAGCAGGTCGACCACCCGGCGGACCGAGGCGATCGGCGCGATGCCGTCGGTGTTGCCGGCGAAGACCAGGACCGGCGCGGTGATCGCCGCCAGGTCGATGGTGCGGCCACCGATCTCGATGCGCCCGGAGCGCAGCTGGTTGTGCTTGAGCATCCGGTGGTAGAGCTGCCCGAAGGAGCGGCCGGGGTAGGCGATCATGTTGGCGGTGAAGCGGTCGACCGCCTCGATCTGCGCCAGCCATTCGGCATCGTCGAGGTTCTGCACGATGGCGATCGGCTTGGTGAGCAGCTTGGTCCCGCTGCTGAGCTGGAAGGCCCGGCGGACCAGTGGCTTCGGGGCGCCGCCCATCATCCGGTAGATCCGGGTGACGATGCCGCCGTCGGTCAGCCGGAGGATCGGGCGCAGCGGCGCCACCAGCGGCACGTGGCTGACGTCGAACGGCGAGCCGACGATGGTCAGCGACGCGATCGGCAGCGCCGGGTGGGCGGCCGCGACGAGGGCGCTGAAGATCCCGCCCAGCGACCAGCCGATCACGTGCACCGGGCGGCCGCCGGCGTGCTCGCTGGCCGCCTTGATCGCCTCGGGGACGACCTCCTCGACCCAGTGCTCCATGCCGAGACTGCGGTCCTTGAAGGAGATCTCGCCGTACTCGACGAGGTACGTCGGCCGGCCCGCCTGGACGAAGTGCTCGACCAGCGAGCAGTCCCGGCGCAGGTC
>CAZTHV010000038.1:0-2104 GCA_964613165.1 uncultured Marmoricola sp. | reverse complement strand
TTCGACCTGCGCCGGGACTGCTCGCTGGTCGAGCACTTCGTCCAGGCGCAGGTCGAAGCAGATCGCCGGCGCCGCCAACGGGGTCACCAGCAGGATCGGATCGCCGGTCGTGCGGACCTGCTTCTGCGGCCGGTAGTGGTAGAGCTCGCGTTGGGGGCCCTCGTCGATCAGCGTGCGGGGCATCGGGCGAAGGTCGGCCAGACCGCCGTACAGCATCTTGTGCGCGACGTTGCTCGCGGCGGACGCGATCTGGTCCGGCTTCGGGATCAGATCCATGGTGTGGAAACTACCAACCAACGGCCCCGCGGGATATGGGACGGCTCACGCCGGGCGGTCGAGCTCGGCCAGGAACGCCGAGGCCCAGTGGGTCACGTCGTTGTCGACGACGGTGCGCCGCATGGCCCGCATCCGGCGGCGCAGCTCGCGCGGCTCGGCCTGGTAGGCCTCCAGCATCTGCGCCTTCATGCCGTTGATGTCGTAGGGATTGACCAGGTAGGCCTGCCGCAGCTCCTGGGCGGCGCCGGCGAACTCGGAGAGGACCAGGGCGCCGTCGTTCTCGAACCGGCAGGCGACGTACTCCTTGGCGACCAGGTTCATCCCGTCGCGGAACGGCGTGACCACCATGATGTCGGAGGCGACGTACAGGGCGGCCATCTCCTCGGCGGGGAAGGAGGCGTTGAGGTAGGAGATCGCCGGATGGCCGATCCGGCCGAGGTCGCCGTTGATGTGGCCCACGAGCCGGTCGATGTCGTCGCGGATAAGCCGGTACTGCTCCACCCGCTCGCGCGACGGGCTGGCGACCTGGACGAAGGCGGCGTCCTCGCTGGTGAAGTGGCCGTCGTGGATCAGCTCGTTGAAGGCCCGCAGCCGTGCGTAGATGCCCTTGGTGTAGTCGAGCCGGTCGATGCCCAGGAAGACCCGGTGCGGGCTGCCCAGATCCTCGCGGATCTGGCGGGCCCGCTTCTGCACCGCCTCGGAGCGGGCGAGCTCCTCGTAGCGCGCGGTCTCGATGGAGATCGGGAACGCCTTCGCGGTCACGGTCCGGCCGTCCGGCAGGTGCACCGCGTCGCGGGAGGTGCGATGGCCCACCCGCTGGCGGACCAGGCGGACGAAGTTGTGCGCGGCGCCGGGGACCTGGAACCCGACCAGGTCCGCGCCCAGCATGCCCTCCAGGATCTCCCGGCGCCACGGCAGCTGGGAGAAGAGCTCGCCGGGCGGGAACGGGATGTGCAGGAAGAAGCCGATGCGCAGGTCCGGCCGCAGCTCCCGCAGCATGGCGGGCACCAGCTGCAGCTGGTAGTCCTGCACCCAGACGACGGCATCCGTCGCGGCCACCTCTGCGGCGGCCTCGGCGAAGCGCCGGTTGACGACCTGATAGGTGTCCCACCATTCGCGGTGGAACTCCGGCTTGGCGACCAGGTCGTGGTAGAGCGGCCAGAGAGTGCCGTTGGAGAAGCCCTCGTAGTACTCCTCGTACTCCCGCTGACCGATCGCCAGCGAGATCAGCGTCATGCCCTCGTGCTCGAAGGTGCCCAGCTCGTCGTCCACCACATCGCCCGGCCAGCCGATCCAGGCGCCGTCGTGGGCAGCCATCACCGGCGCGAGGGCACTGACCAGGCCGCCGGGGGAGCGCCGCCAGCGGGTCCCGCCGTCGGGGTCGACGACTCGGTCCACCGGCAGACGATTGGCCACCACGACGAGGTCCGACCTGGGCCGGCTGGCCCGGCGGGGGTCAGTACGGCGTCCGCTCCGGCTCACGGCAACACCCTATGCGGCGCGTCCAGGCGCTCGGGCTGTCGGGCTGGCCCGACATCCGATCGTCCGGCTGGCAGGATCGCGCCCAGAGGCGTACGCCGCCTAGCGTCGACGACATGGACGAGACGTTGCACCTCACCCAGGACGCCGAGCCGGACACCGGACCGTCGTGGACGGACTCCGCGCCACGCCGGCCGTGGCTGCGACAGACCCTGCTGGACTCCGGCTACGCGCTGAGCGCCCTCGTGATCGCGGTGCCCGGCTTTGTGCTGATGGCATTCCTGCTGTCCGGCGGGATCGGCCTGCTGATCACCCTGCTCGGCCTGCCGGTCCTGTCGCTGGCCGCCCA
>CAZTHV010000037.1:0-15592 GCA_964613165.1 uncultured Marmoricola sp. | reverse complement strand
CTACCAGATCACCGACACCCTGCACGGCAAAGTCAGATTCACCCGCAGGACGTGACTCCGTAGGGAGATCTCAGTAGTCCCAGGGGATGTCCGGAATTCTCACGGGCAAGGCGCGGAGCGAGGCCATGCCGGCGGTCGTCGTGCGCGCGGCGGCCGGTGAGCTTCTGGGCCGCAAGGCGCCCGTGGGGCAGCGCGGCAGCCACGGGGCTCTCCCAGGCGCTCTCAGAGGCGGACGTCGGTGCCGGTGCGCGACTCGGGACCGGACAGGTAGCCGGGGCCGACCTGGTGGATCACCACGACCGGGCGCTCCAGCGGCTGGGGCGGCGCGGCCGAGGAGGGCCGGCGCTGCTCGGGGATGTGCGGTGCCGTCGCCGTGACGGGCGCGTTCGGGGTGCCGCCCAGGGCGCCGTTGAGCCGGCTCCGGGCGGGGCCGCGGACGGCTCCCGGGACGGCCAGCGCGTCCGCGACGGCCCGGCGCAGCTCGCGCTGCTCCAGGTGGGCGTCGATCGCGACGTCGCGCCACACGTTCGCGGCCGGGGTCGTCCGGCTCGCCTGACGACTGCTCCGCAGCCACAGCGCCGCCGACGCGGCGAGAGCCACGAGGGCGACGGCGAGGACCGGTTCGATCGGCATGTCAGAGCCAACGAATGGGGCGGCTGGAGGTCACGGACCTATCGTGAGCCTGGGCTGTGACGGTGGTCAAAGGGCACGGCCGAATGGGCTAGTCAAGCCGGATGGGCGGGGAGCGCCGTCCATCCGAGACGCGCCACTACGGACGTAGCCGGCCCATCCACTCCTCGACGGCGCCGGGATCGCGGGGGAGCGCCGCGGAGAGGTTGCGGGCGCCGTCCGCGGTCACCACGATGTCGTCCTCGATCCGGATCCCGATCCCACGCAGTTCCTCGGGCACCAGCAGGTCGTCCTGCTGGAAGTAGAGGCCCGGCTCCACGGTCAGCACCATGCCCTCGGCCAGCGTGCCTTCGGCGTACGCCTCCTTGGCGGCGCCCGCGCAGTCGTGCACGTCCATGCCGAGCATGTGGCTGGTCCCATGGAGTGTCCACCGCGCGTAGGTCTTGTTGTCCTCGGCCAGCGCCTCCTCGACCGAGCACGGCAGCAGGCCGAGGTCGTCGAGCTTGACCGCCAGCACCCCCATCGCCGCGTGGTGCGGGTCGCGGAACCCGGCGCCTGGACGGACGGCGTCGATGCCGGCCTGCTGCGCCTCCAGTACGGCGGTGTACAGGTCGCGCTGCAGCGGGGTGAACCTGCCGTCGACGGGCAGCGTTCGGGTGACATCGGCGGTGTAGAGAGAGGGTGCCTCGGCGCCCATGTCCAGCAGGACGAGATTGCCGGGGGTGATCGGACCGGAGTTGTCGATCCAGTGCAGCGTCGTGGCGTGGCGGCCACCACCGACGATGGAGTCGTAGCCGATGTCGTTGCCCATCGTGCGGGCACGCCGGAAGAAGGTGCCCTCGATCCAGCGCTCGCCGTACTCGATCGCGCGATCCCACTCGCGGGCGCAGTCCTCGAAGCCCAGGGTGGTGATGTCGCAGGCATGCTGGAGCTCGGCCAGCTCCCACTCGTCCTTGATCAGGCGAAGCTCGGCCAGCGCCCGGGTCAGCTCGCCGTCGCGGGTCTCGTCGGCCTCGGTCCGCCCGCCGGTCCACGCGTCCACCCGGGCGTCCACGCCGCGCAGCACCCGGGTCTTGGCCGCCGTGCCCAGGTGCTCCTCCAGCTCGTCGACGTGGCGGACCGACAGGTCGAGGGAGGCCGAGAGCTCCGCCAGCGAGGGCCGCCGGCCGACCCACAGCTCGCCGTACTGCCGGTCGCGAAAGAACTCATCGGTGTCCCGTCCGCTCCGGGGGCGCGCGAACAGCGTCGCCTCGCCGGACTCGATCACCAGGACCGCGTCGGAGGTCTGGTTGCCACACAGGTGGGTGTGCGCCGTCTCGGCGCGAAAGCGGTAGGCGGTGTCGTTGGCGCGGACCTTGTAGCCGCCGGCCGGGATCACCACTCGCTCGCCGGGAAATTGCTCGGCCAGCCGACCCCGACGCGCGGCGGCCCACGGGATCACCGGATGCGGGGGCAGGTCGAGCTCGCGCTCACCCCAGCCGGTGCGCATGAACGCGGCGTACCTCTCCGGCACCGCCGGATCATGGCTCTCGGTGCGGAGCTCATCGTCATCGCTCACGCTCGCCACTGTACGGCGTGCGGGCGTGAGAGCCTCAGCCGAACGGCGGCAGCCTGATGCTCCAGCGCGGCGTCCGGGCGCTCCACCCGCGCCGGCCTGAGGGAACGCCCCACTAGGCTTCGCCTCGTGCAGCACGCCAGGATCCAGCGCCCCAGTGGCGTCGTCTTCACCGTCGCGGTGACCGCCGCGGTGATCCTGGGCGCCCTGGCGATGGCGGTGGTGCTGCTGGCGTCGGGTGCGCCGCGCGCGCTGTCCCTCGGTGTCGTTCTCGCCGCGCTTCCGGTGGGTCCGGTGATCGCCTGCTACCTGTGGCTGGACCGCTACGAGCCGGAGCCGCGGTCGCTGCTGCTGCTCGGTCTCGGCTGGGGAGCCTTCGTGGCCACGACCGCCGCGCTGTTCCTGCAGGCTTTCGACGCGTTCGCCTTCGGCAGCACGGGTGACGACCGGGCCCACCAGGCCATCGTGGTGGCGCCGCTGACCGAGGAGCTGGCCAAGGGCCTGTTCATCCTGCTGCTGCTTCTCTTCCGCAGAGCCGAGCTCGACGGAGTGCTGGACGGGATCGTCTACGCCGGCATGGTCGGCGTCGGCTTCGCCTTCACCGAGAACATCCTCTACCTCGCCTCGGCGTACGTCGGGCAGGACGACGCACCGGGCGGTGTGGCCGACGCGATCACCCTCTTCGTCGTGCGTGGCGTGTTCAGCCCGTTTGCGCACCCGTTCTTCACCGCCTTCACCGGTATCGGCATCGGCATCGCGGTCACCAGCCGGCGGCGGGTGACCCAGGTCCTCGCCCCGCTCGCCGGCTACGCCCTCGCGGTGTGCGCCCACGGCGTCTGGAACGCCGCGCTGATGATCGAGGGCGGCAGCGGCGCGCTGGCCAGCTACTTCCTGGTGATGGTGCCCGCCTTCGTGCTGATGGTGGCCTTCGCGATCTGGGCCCGCCGCCGCGAGGGCGTCCTGCTGGCTGCCTCGCTGACCGACTGCGCCCGCCGCGGGTTCCTGGAGCCCTTCGAGGTGCCCTGGCTGACCCGTCTCCCGGCCCGCAGGGCGAGCCGCCGCCACGCCCAGCGGACGGGTGGGGAGCCGGCGCTGGAGGCGATGCGGGCGTACCAGACCGAGGCCATCGAGCTGGGCTTTCTGCACTACCGCTACCTGCGTGGCACCGCGCCGGCCCACTACGGTGAGCTCGGTCAGGAGCACGTCCGGCGGATGTTCGAGCTCCGGCCCTACCTGATCTGGCCCAACTCCCAGCCCACAGGAGCCCATCCGTGAGCGACCCCGCATCGACGTCGGAGCAGACCTCCGCCCTGATGGTCACCGCCCTGGTGCAGGTGCGGGAGGCGCTGCAGGCCGCGACCCTGCCGCTCGACATGCCCGACGTCGAGGAGCTGCGCCGGTTCCGCACCGAGATGGTCGACCAGCTGGAGGACTACGTCCTGCCGCGGCTGATCCAGATCGACGCACCGCTGCTGACCGTGGTCGGCGGGTCGACCGGGGCCGGCAAGTCGACGCTGGTCAACTCGCTCGTCGGTGAGCGGGTGACCGAGCCGGGCGTCCTCCGCCCGACGACGCGCTCGCCGGTCCTGGTCCACCACCCGGACGACTCCGACTGGTTCGACCAGGCCCGGATCCTCCCCGATCTGGAGCGCACCACGCGGGCGTCGGCCGACCCCGGCGCGCTGCAGCTGGTCGCGTCGGCGGCGGTGCCCAAGGGTCTCGCCGTGCTCGACGCCCCCGACATCGACTCGGTGGAGGAGCAGAACCGGACGCTCGCCTCCCAGCTGCTCGGTGCCGCCGATCTCTGGCTCTTCGTCACCTCCGCCGCGCGGTACGCCGACCAGGTCCCGTGGGACTTCCTCAAGCAGGCGGCCGAGCGCAGCGCCGCCGTGGCGATCGTGCTGGATCGGACCGCCCCGTCGGCGATCGAGGAGGTCAGCGCGCACCTGGCGCGGATGATGACGGCGCGGGGCCTGCGGGACTCGCCGCTGTTCGTCGTACCCGAGGGCGACCTGGACGAGCAGGGGCTGCTGCCGTCGGCGACGGTGCGCGAGATCCGCACCTGGCTCGGATCGCTGGCCGCCGACGCCGAGGCGCGCAACTCCGTCGTCCGCCAGACCCTCGGCGGCGCGATCCGCACCATCTCCCAGCGCGCCTACGCCGTGGCCGACGGCTGCGCCGACCAGGCCACCGCCGTCGCGCGGCTGCGTGGCGACGTGCAGGCGTCCTACGACCGGGCGCTGTCCGAGATCGACCAGGCCTCCGCCGACGGCACGCTGCTGCGCGGGGAGGTACTCGCCCGCTGGCAGGAGTTCGTCGGCACAGGTGAGCTGCTCAAGTCGCTGGAGTCCAAGGTCAGCTGGGTGCGTGACCGGATCACCAAGGCGGTCAAGGGGCAGCCGCAGCAGGCGAGCCGGGTGTCGGTGGCCGTCGAGTCCGGCCTGCAGACCCTGCTGCTGGAGCATGCCGAGGCCGCCGCCGAGCGAGCCGACGCGGCCTGGCGCTCGGCCGGCTCGGGCCGTCAGGTCCTGGAGTCGTCCCCGGCCGACCTGTCCCGGGCTTCGCGCGACTTCCGGCGCCAGGCCGAGCGGGCGATTCGCGACTGGCAGGCCGGCGTGCTGGGCCTTGTCCGCGTCGAGGGCGCCGACAAGCGCGCCACCGCGCGGTTCCTCGCCTACGGCGTCAACGGCCTCGGGGTCTCGCTGATGATCGTCGTCTTCGCCTCCACGGGTGGGATCACCGGTGCCGAGGTCGGCATCGCCGGCGGCTCGGCCCTGCTCGGCCAGAAGCTCCTGGAGGCGGTCTTCGGGGACCAGGCGGTCCGACGGCTCGCCACCAAGGCGCGGGAGGACCTGCGGGTCCGGATCCAGGCCCTGCTGCACGCCGAGCAGCGTCGCTATGAGGACCTGCTCGACGCGCTCGAGGTCTCCGCCGACTCCGCCGACCGGCTGCGTGCCGGTGCCCGCAGGGTCGACGATCTGCGCTATGCGTCCCGCAACGGATAGTCCTCGATAGGCTGCAGCCTGTCCGTCCGCCATCGCAGAGGTTCCACATGACGTCGTTGCTCGAGGGTGCCAAGAGGCTGGTCACCCGCGGCTCGGACATCGGGGCCCGCGTCGCCGGGCTCGACGCCGCCGTCGAGGCCGCCCGTGGGCGCCTCGACGACGAGCTGGTCGAGCACGCGGCGGGCATCGTCGAGCGGGCGGCGGGCCGACTGCGGCTCTCCGCCGACCACACCGTGGTGGCGCTGGCCGGGGCGACCGGGTCGGGCAAGTCCTCGACGTTCAACGCGCTGACCGGCCTGGAGCTGGTGTCCGTCGGCGTGCGCCGGCCCACCACCTCGTGGGCCACCGCGTGCACCTGGGGTGGGCAGGGCGCCGGCGAGCTGCTCGAGTGGCTCGGCATCCCAGCCCGGCATCAGGTGGTGCGCGACTCGATGCTGGACACCGGTCGTGAGGCCAAGGAGCTGCAGGGGCTGGTGCTCCTCGACCTCCCCGACCACGACTCCACCGAGGTGGCCCACCACCTGGAGGTCGAGCGGCTGGTGCGGCTGGCCGACCTGCTGGTGTGGGTGCTGGACCCGCAGAAGTACGCCGACGCCGCGATCCACGATCGGTTCCTGCGACCGATGGTGGCGCACCGCGACCACATGATGGTCGTCCTCAACCACATCGACGAGGTCCCCGAGGGGCGCCGCGAGCCGATGATGGCCGACCTGCGCCGGCTGCTGACGGCCGACGGCCTCGACGGCATCGCCGTGCAGGCGACCTCGGCCAAGACCGGCCAGGGCATCGACGAGCTGCGCCGGGCGATCGCCAAGCGGGTCGCCGACAAGGCGTCGGCTCGCGCGCGCATCGGCACCGACGTGGGCGAGGCGGTCGCGGCGGTGAGTGCCGCCAATGGCGATGCCTCCGTGCCCTCGCTGGGGGAGCGGGACCAGAGCGAGCTGCGGGACGCGCTGGCGGAGGCCGCCGGCGTGCCGATCGTGGTCGACGCGGTCCACCGCGCGTCGCGGATGCGAGCCCGCAGGGCGACGGGCTGGCCGGTCACCGCGTGGCTGTCCCGGCTGCGGCCCGACCCGCTCAAGCGCCTTCACCTCGACCTGGATGCCAGTGGCCGCGACCTGGTGCGCCAGGCCAGGTCCTCGCTGCCCGACGCCAACCAGGTCCAGAAGGCCCGGGTCGAGTCCGCGGTGCGCGGACTCGCCGACCGTCTCTCCGCCGGTCTGACCCGTCCCTGGGCCACCGCGATCCGATCCGCCTCGGTGTCTCGCCTGTCGGATGTGGAGGACCGGCTTGACCGCGCCGTGGGGGGCACCGACCTGGGCCTGCGCCGTACGCCGGCGTGGTGCCAGCTCGTCCGGCTGCTGCAGTGGGTGCTCCTGGTCGGCGCGCTCGGCGGCGGTCTCTGGCTCGCGGGGCTGGCCCTGGGCTCCTACCTGCGCCTGCCGGACCTCGGCCCGCCGGAGTACGCCGGCGTCGCCCTGCCCACGATCGTGCTCCTCGGCGGCGTGCTGTTGGGCGTGCTGCTCGCGCTGCTCAGCCGGATGCTGGTGTCGCTGTCGGCCCGTCGTCGCGCCGCGCGTGCCCAGCGGCGCCTCCGGGCGGCCGTCGACGAGGTCGCCGACGAGCTGGTGATCGCGCCGGTGCGGATCGAGCTGGACGCCTATCGAGTCGTTCGCGAGGGTCTGGCGACCGCTCGCGGCTGAGCCTGGATCCACCGATCTCCACCTGCTGCGCGCCCCCAGCTGGGGCGCGCTGGCTGCGTTGCCGACGCTCAACGGAACAACCAGTACGCCTTCGCGCCGGCGCCTTGCCATCACACCCATCTGGTGACGCTCGCGACGGCGCGGACCGGTGGATCCAGGCTGAGCCTGAGTCCAGGCTGACCGCGAGGCGTCCACAGCGGGCGTTCCGAGGCCTCGATCCACAGATCCGATCCGGGCCCTGGCCGCTTGCGTGACGGCGGACGAGGCTCGTCTCGACGGCTGCGCCCGACCGGGTGCCCGGGACGAGGAGGAGATCGGCGATGAACGAGCCGTACGTGACCCTGCAGGGCTGGGTCGGCACCGAGGTGGACCTGCGAGACGCCGGCGAGCATCCGTGCGCCAGCTTCCGCCTGGCCTGCACCCCGCGCTACCGCAAGGACGGGGAGTGGGTGGACGGGACCACGTCGTGGTTCACGGTGAGCTGCTGGCGGTCGCTGGCCGGCAACGTCCGCGACTCGGTGCGACGTGGCGACGCGGTGATCGTGCACGGACGGGTCCGGGTGGAGGTGTGGCAGCGCGAGGGCCAGCCGCCGACGACCTCCTGGATCGTCGAGGCGTCGTTCGTCGGCCACGACCTGAACCGGGGCACCAGCGTCTTCACCAAGGCGTCGGCGAGGAGCCGTGGAGAGGACGCCCCTGGGGTGGCCCAGGGCGGTGAGGAGGCGAGTCCGGCCGGCGAGCGGGTCGAGCCCGCCGCCTGAGTGCGCCCACGCGAGCCGTAGGCTGGGCAACACCATGGCTGAGTACGTCTTCACGCTGCGCAATGTCCGCAAAGCCCACGGCGACAAGGTCGTCCTGGACAACGTCACCCTGTCGTTCCTGCACGGCGCCAAGATCGGCGTCGTCGGTCCCAACGGCACCGGCAAGTCGACCCTGCTCAAGATCATGGCAGGGCTGGAGACGGCGAACAACGGCGATGCGATCCTCGACCCCGAGGCGACCGTCGGGATGCTCCAGCAGGAGCCGCCGCTGACCGAGGGCAAGACCGTGCTGGAGAACATCCAGGAGGCGGCCGGGGAGGTCTACGCCAAGCTGGCGCGCTACAACGAGATCTCCGATCAGCTCGCCGATCCCGACGCCGACTACGACACGCTGCTGGCCGAGATGGGCGACTTGCAGACCGACCTGGACCACGCCGGCGCCTGGGACCTCGACAGCCGCCTGGACCAGGCCATGGACGCGCTGCGATGCCCTCCGCCGGACGTGCTGGTGGACAACCTCTCCGGCGGTGAGCGCCGCCGGGTGGCCCTGTGCAAGCTGCTGCTCCAGCAGCCCAGCCTGCTGCTGCTCGACGAGCCGACCAACCACCTCGACGCGGAGTCGGTGCAGTGGCTGGAGGGTCACCTCGCCGCCTACCCCGGCGCCGTCCTGGCGGTCACCCACGACCGGTACTTCCTGGACAACGTCGCCAGCTGGATCCTCGAGCTCGACCGCGGCAAGACGCACCCCTATGAGGGCAACTACTCCACCTACCTGGAGACCAAGAAGGAGCGCCTGAAGATCGAGGGTGCCAAGGACGCCAAGCGCGCCAGGATGCTGGAGAGGGAGCTGGAGTGGGTTCGCTCCAACGCCAAGGCCCGGCAGACCAAGAGCAAGGCCCGTCTGCAGCGCTACGAGGAGCTGGCCGCCGAGGCGGATCGCGCCCGCAAGATCGACAGCGCCGAGATCAACATCCCGCCCGGGCCGCGACTGGGTGACGTGGTGCTCGAGGCGGACCACCTGGTCAAGGGCTTCGACGACCGGGTGCTGATCGACGGCCTGTCCTTCAAGCTGCCCCGCGCCGGCATCGTCGGGGTGATCGGCCCCAACGGCGTCGGCAAGACCACGCTGTTCCGGATGATCGTGGGGGAGGAGAAGCCCGACAACGGCTCGCTCACCGTCGGCCAGACCGTCAAGATCTCCTACGTCGACCAGAGCCGCGGCGGCCTCGACCCGAGCAAGAACGTCTGGGAGGTCGTCTCCGACGGCCTGGACTTCATCAAGGTCGCCAACTTCGAGATGAACTCCCGCGCCTACGTCGCCTCGTTCGGCTTCAAGGGCCCCGACCAGCAGAAGAAGGCCGGCGTGCTCTCGGGCGGCGAGCGCAACCGGCTCAACCTCGCGCTGACGCTGAAGATGGGCGGCAACCTGTTGCTCCTCGACGAGCCGACCAACGACCTGGACGTCGAGACGCTCTCCTCGCTGGAGGACGCGCTGCTGGACTTCCCCGGCTGCGCGGTCATCACCTCCCACGACCGGTGGTTCCTGGACCGCACGGCCACGCACATCCTGGCCTGGGAGGGCACCGCGGACCAGCCGGGCAGCTGGTTCTGGTTCGAGGGCAACTTCGCCTCGTACGAGGAGAACAAGATCGAGCGACTCGGCGCGGAGGCGGCCCGGCCGCACCGGGTGACCCACCGGCGACTCACCCGCGACTGACCGGCGACTGACCGGGAGAGCCTCAGTCCTCGCGGATGTCCCGCTCGCAGTACTCGGGATTGTCCGACATCAGGTGGTCGCACACCGCGTTCATCAGCCGACCCGCGGCGGCATAGTCGGGCTCGCTGGCCAGGTCGACGAAGTGAGCGCGCACACCGGCGACGTGGGTGGGCGCCGCCTCGACCAGGAGCCGGTAGCCCTGCTCGGTCATCCGCGCTTGGACGCCACGACGGTCGCCCTCGGCCGCGCAGCGCTCGACCAGGCCGAGGCTCTGCATCCGCTTGATGGTGTGCGTCACCCGGCTGCGGGAGTGGCTCAGCGAGTCGGCGAGATGGGCCATCCGCATCGCGTGGTCGGGGC
Organism: uncultured Marmoricola sp.; assembly: GCA_964613165.1. Lineage (GTDB taxonomy): Bacteria > Actinomycetota > Actinomycetes > Propionibacteriales > Nocardioidaceae > Marmoricola. Next base: position 5,861 of record CAZTHV010000037.1, on the reverse strand, counting down.
TCTCGGAGAGACGGACGAGTACCTCGTACTCGGCCAGGGACAGGCCGTGGGCTTGGCGCAGCTCGCGGTCGAGGGTGTCGTTGAGCAGGGTGCTGCCGACGATGTAGGCGCGCCACACGGCCTGCTGCTCCGCAGAGAGCCAGTTGGTCATGGGCGTGGAGTGTAGGGGAATGGGTGTCGTGGTCATGTAGTTGAACTTTCTATCAGATGCTGCTACGGTTCAGTGTAGTAGTTGAAAGTTCAATGACCAAGCGATAAGAGGACCCATGACCGCCACCGCCCCCACCGCCACCGATCTGACCACCGGCACCTGGACCATCGACCCCAGCCACTCCGAGGTCGGCTTCACCGTCCGGCACCTGATGACCAAGGTCCGCGGACAGTTCGAGAAGTTCGAGGGCACGGTGACGACCGGCGCCACCCTCGCCGAGACCAAGGCGCAGGCCAGCATCGACCTGAACTCGGTCGACACCCGCGACGCGCAGCGCGACGGCCACCTGCGCTCGGCGGACTTCTTCGACGTGGAGAAGAGCGGGCCGATGACGTTCACCTCCACCTCCTTCGACGGCGCCACCGCCAAGGGCGAGCTGACCATCAAGGGCGTGACCCGCGAGGTCGAGCTGGACGTGGAGTTCCTGGGCACCGACCTGGATGCGTACGGCAACACCCGGATCGGCTTCGAGGCCACCACCAGCATCAACCGCAAGGACTTCGGCGTGAACTTCAACATTCCGCTGGACGGCGGCAAGCTGCTCGTCGGCGACAAGGTCGACATCCAGCTCTCGGTCCAGGCCATCCTCAACCAGGCCTGAGTCGACCCGCAGAGATGCGTCGAGGCGGCGCGGACTCACCGTTTCGGGGTGAGTCCGCGCCGCCTCGGCGTCGTGGGCGAAGGAGCCTGCGCCGCCTCGACGGACTAGCTCAGCCGCTCCAGGATCATCGCCATGCCCTGGCCGCCGCCCACGCACATGGTGATCAGGCCGGTGCTCTTGTCGTGCCACTGCAGCGAGTTGATCATCGTGTTCTGCAGCCGCGCTCCGGTCATGCCGAACGGGTGGCCGACCGCGATCGCGCCGCCGTTGACGTTGAGCCGGTCGATGTCGATGCCCAGATCCTGGTACGACGGGACGACCTGCGCCGCGAACGCCTCGTTGATCTCGACCAGGTCGATGTCGCCGATCGACATGTTCGCGTGCTCGAGCGCCTGCTTGGTCGCCTCGACCGGACCGAGTCCCATGATCTCCGGGGACAGCCCCGAGACGCCCGTGGAGACGATCCGCGCCAGCGGCGTGATGCCCAGCTCCTTGGCCTTGGTGTCGGACATGATCACCACCGCGGCGGCGCCGTCGTTGAGGGCGCAGCAGTTGCCCGCGGTGACCACGCCGTCGGGGCGGAAGACCGGCTGCAGCTGGGAGGTGGCCTCGTAGGTGACGCCGGCCCGAGGGCCGTCGTCGGCGGTGACCACGGTGCCGTCCGGGGTGGTCACCGCAGTGATCTCACGGGCCCAGAAGCCGTCGGCGATGGCCTTCTCGGCCAGGTTCTGGCTGCGGACGCCGAACTCGTCCAGCTCCTTGCGGTCCAGGCCGCGCAGCCGGGCGACGTTCTCCGCGGTCTGGCCCATGGCGATGTAGATGTCGGGCAGCAGGCCGTCCTCACGCGGGTCGTGCCAGTCGCGGCCGCCCTGCGCGTACTCCTCGGTCCGGGCCTGCGCCTGGTCGAACTTCGGGTTCCTGCTGTTCGGGATGTGGTCGGAGGTGCCGAACTGGAACCGCGAGACGGTCTCCACGCCGGCGGAGACGTAGACGTCGCCTTCCCCGGCCTTGATCGCGTGGAAGGCCATCCGCGAGGACTGCACCGAGGAGGCGCAGTAGCGGGTCACCGTGGTGCCGGGGATCTCGTAGCCGAGCAGCGTGGTGACGACCCGAGCCATGTTGTTGCCCGCCTCGCCGCCGGGAAGACCGCAGCCGAGGATCAGGTCGCCGACCTCGCCGGGGTCCAGCCCTGGGATCTTGTCGAGCGCCGCCCGGACGATCAGCGCGGTCAGGTCGTCGGGCCGGAAGTCCTTGAGGGACCCCTTGTTCGCGCGACCGATGGGGCTACGAGCGGCGGAGACGATCACGGCCTCGGGCATGGGCTACTCCGTTCTGGGAAGGCAGTGGGAATCATGGGAGATCCCGGCCAGCCTAGTGCCGGGTGCGTCCGCCGGTGTCTGGGAAGATCGGGATGTGCGTCACACCTACGAGTGCCCGCTGCGCTGGGCCGATCTGGATGTCCTCGGCCACGTCAACAACGTCCTCTACGCCGATTATCTCCAAGAGGCGCGCATTGACATGTTCACCCTGCACGCGCCGATCCGCGGCGGGGAGGAGCTGGCCGAGGGCGTCGTGGTGGTGCGGCACGAGATCGAGTTCGCCACGCCGCTGGCCTTCCGCCCTACGCCGGTGCTGATCGACATCTGGGTGAGCGAGATCCGTGCGGCGTCGTTCACGATGGCCTACGAGATCTACGACGAGGTCGGGGACGGTCGCGTGGTCTACCTGCGGGCCTCGACGGTGGTGGCGCCGTTCGTCTTCGGCGAGGAGCGGCCACGGCGGCTCACCCACACCGAGCGCGACATCCTGGGCCGCTACCTGGAGCCGGAGCCGGCCAGACGACCAGTGCCCCGTGAGGGCACGACTCGGCACGTCTACCCGCTGCGGGTGCGCTGGTCGGACGTCGACGCCTATCGGCACGTCAACAACGTGAAGTACTTCGAGTACTTCCAGGAGGCCCGGATCCAATACCTCATGGACCTGCGCCAACGCGACGAGACCTGGGGGAGGTGGGCCGTCGCGCGGATCGACGTCGACTACCGGCGCCCGGTCCTCTTCCGGCTCGAGCCCTACCAGGTGCACTCCTGGATCAGCCGCGTCGGCACCAGCTCGCTCACGATCGGCTGCGAGCTGCGCGACGGCGACGACCTGCTCGCCTCCGGCGGGGTCGTCGTGGTCGCCTTCGACCCCGAGAGCCAGTCCGGGATGCAGATACCCGAGAGGCAGCGCGAGCAGCTCCGGGCCGAGCTCGTCACCGATCGAGCCGGGTCCCTCAGCCGAGGTCGTTGACCATGGACTGGGCGGCCTGGGTGACGTACGCCCAGAACTGTGCGTCCTGCTCCGGAGTCAGGTCGACGCTGTCCAGGCCGGCCCGGAAGTGGTGCAGCCAGCGGTCCCGGGCGGCCGGCGTGACCGCGTACGGCGCGTGCCGCATGCGCAGCCTGGGATGTCCGCGGGCCTCGGAGTAGGTCGTCGGACCGCCCCAGTACTGGGCCAGGAAGAGCCGGAACCGCTCCTCGGCGGGGCCGAGGTCCTCCTCGGGGTACATCGGCTCGAGGAGCTCGTCGGTAGCCACGCCCTCGTAGAATCGCTTGACGATGGCGGCGATGGTCTCCATGCCGCCGATCTGGTCGTAGAAGGTGTCGCTCACCCCTCCATTGTGCCGACCGCTCAACGGAGCGAGGCCAGGTGGTCGCGTATCGACCGCAGATTGCGCAGTCGCGCCTCCCAGGTGATGCCGACCGCGAGCAGCAGTGCGCCGAGCCCGCCCAGGGTGATCCAGCGGGGGATGGCTTCGGCCACCGGCCAGAGGTGGGCCACCGCGAGCGCGGCGACGGTGAGCGCACCGGCGAGCAGCGGCGCCGCCCACCGCAGTCCCGCCCCGAGCGCGACGGCGGCCAGGCCCGCCAGGCCGACCAGGAGGCCGCGGAGCGACACCGGGTCGCCGAGGGCCAGCAGCAGACTGGGGGCGAGGGCCAGGGTCAGCCCGCTGCCGAGCGCGCGCAGGCTCTCGGCCCGGGAGTCGCTCATCATGCGGTAGCCGCCGGCGAGCAGCAGGATCGCCGCAGCCGGGAGGGTGTAGGCCTCGGGTAGGCGCACGCCGGCATCGACCCGGATGAGCATGGCCGCCGCGAGGTACGGCATCGCCAGCCAGCCGGCCCACCAGCGGTCCCGGTCCACCGCGCCGACCAGGGCGATCGCCGTGCCGATGAGCGTGGCGGTCATGGCCGAGCCCGCGTCGCTGCGGGGGATCAGCACCGCCAGCGAGCCGAAGAGGAGCGCCGTGACCTCGACCGGGACCCGGCTCGCCGATGGCATCCGGCGGTCGCCGAGGGACGGCAGGGAGAGCAGCAGCGCGAGGACCAGTACGACGCCCGCCAGCGCGGCGAGTCCCTCACCGACCGTGTCCGGACCCTGGCCGGCGAGCCGGAGACCGGCGATCGCGACGAGGTGCGCGAGCGCGACCGCCGCCGTCGCGGGGAGCGGCGTCTGCCGGACGAGGGCCGCGGCGCCGAGGAAGAGCGCGACGCAGACGGCCCAGAGAGTCGCGACGACACCCGTCGCGGCTCCGGCCTCGGCGGCCCAGAGCCCGGCGCCGGTGGCGAGAGTGCCCGGTGCGAGTGCCACGACCAGGGTCAGCGACTCCCGGCGCCAGGGCGTGCCGCGGAGCTGGTGGGCGACGGCCGACGCGGTCACCACCACGACGACGGCGAGCACGACGGCGGTCCACGGCGCGGCGGTCTCGTCCGTGAGGTGGGTGATCTGCTCGGCGGCGTCGACGGTGCGCAGGACGACCAGGCCCGCGGCGATCAGCGTCGCGATGCCGGCGAGCGCGCCGGCGGGGCGGGCCCAGACGGCAGGTGCGGTGAGCGCGACGAGGGCCAGGCCGAGGGCCGCGGCGGATGCCTGCAGGACATCGGGAGTGGCGGCGCCGTCGGGGCCGATCGCGAAGAGCGCGAGCGCCACCAGGGCGCCGCTCGCCCCGGCGTACCCGGCGGCGCGCGGGGCGGGGCCCGGTGACACGGGAATGGTCAGCACCGCCGCCAGGAGCGCGGCGACGAGCAGCGGCCAGCCCTCGGACCCGGTCCACCACGAGGACGGCGGTGGCGGGCCCTGGTCGCCGAGGCGGTCGACACCGTGTCCGAGGAGGACCAGCCAGGAGAGCGCGGCGACCGAGCCGACCGCCCAGCCCTGCCAGGTCAGGACGCGGGTCAGGACCAGCCCACCGATCGTGAGGACGGGGACCGAGACCGCCGTCGGCGCGGCGCCGTCCCGGGACCAGGCCGCACCTGCGGTGAGGATCACCGCACCGATCCAGGTCACGCCGGTCAATGCGTGGATGGTGCGCAGCGGGGTCGAGCGGGACCAGAGGCCGGCGCTCACGGACAGGCCGAGGAGGGCGGCGCCGACCAGGACGGCGGTGTCTCGCCCCGAGAGCGTGTCGAGGCCGGCGAGCCCGGCGGCGACGGCCGAGACCAGGTCGACCGCGAGCATGCCGGCGACCACCACCCAGAGGGACTCCGCGGCTCCCCGTAGGCCGCGGCGGGTGACCCAGGCCGCGGAGGCGGTGAGCAGGGCGGTGAGGCCCAGGAGGATCGCGGTCTTCGCGGACAGGCTGAGCGAGCCCCAGGCCACCGCGACGAACACCACGGCCGCGACCAGCAGGCAGAGCGCGCCGAGGGTCAGCAGGATCGCCGGGATCGAGGCGCCCGGCAGCCCGGGCCGGGCGCGCGGTGGTGTCGGCGGCAGCGGGGGAGCGCTGGGCAGACCGGCGGCGGCACCGGCTGGGGGAGTGACCGCAGGGGCAGCAGCCGGCTCGGTGCGGAGCCGTTGGATCAGGGCGTCGGCCGACTGCAGCGTGCGCCAGAGCTCCACGGCGAGGGGGCCCGCCAGCCGGAGCCGGCATCGGGTGCAGACGGCATCGGAGCCCAGCGGCGCCCGGCAGTCGGGGCAGATCGTCGGATCGACCAGCAGGCTCATGGACGTCCTCCCCGGCCGACTCGGGACAGCGCTTCTTGTCGACACAGTGCTTCTTGACACCATGCTTCT
>CAZTHV010000036.1:15406-15654 GCA_964613165.1 uncultured Marmoricola sp. | reverse complement strand
GGCCCTCGATCTCGCCACAGGCACGCAGCAGCTTGCCGAAGGCGAGCCGGTCGCCGAACTCCACCCCGTAGGTGTTGACGTTCTGGCCGAGCAGGGTGACCTCGCTGACGCCTTCGGCCACCAGCGCCTCGATCTCGGCGAGGATCTCGCCGGGCCGGCGGTCCTTCTCCTTGCCGCGCAGCGAGGGAACGATGCAGAAGGTGCAGGTGTTGTTGCAGCCCACCGAGATCGACACCCACGCGGCGTAC
>CAZTHV010000036.1:0-15396 GCA_964613165.1 uncultured Marmoricola sp. | reverse complement strand
TGGTCGGCAGGGTCGACGGGAAGACCGCCAGCGACTCCAGGATCTCGACCTGTGCCTCCTCTGCGACCCGTGCGCGCTCCAGGAGGACCGGCAGCGAGCCGATGTTGTGAGTACCGAAGACGACGTCGACCCACGGAGCCCGGCGGGTGATCTCGCCGCGGTCCTTCTGCGCCAGACATCCGCCGACGGCGATCTGCATCCCAGGCCGCTTGGCCTTGACGGGAGCCAGATGCCCCAGGTTGCCGTAGAGCTTGTTGTCGGCGTTCTCTCGCACCGCGCAGGTGTTGAAGACCACGACGTCGGCCTGGTCGCCCTCAGGTGCGGCGATATAGCCCGCGTCCTCCAGCAGCCCGGTGAGCCGCTCGGAGTCGTGGACGTTCATCTGGCAGCCGTACGTCCGCACCTCGTAGGTGCGGGGCTGCTCTCGGGCGGTCTCGGGCGCTGCGGTCATGACCGCACAAGGTTACGCGGCCCGCGCGGCGCGGCCGAATCGCCATCACCCGCTCGGATCAGTCTGGCTGGGGATCCGCGGCCCGCCGCATCGTCTCGCTCTCGCTACGGATCGCCTTGGCAGTGCCCGGGTCGAGCAGCGACTCGGTGCCGGGCTGCTGGAGGTCGGTCTCGGCCGTGTCGGGGTTGTAGCCGACATCGGCCGCCGTGGTGCCGACCGGCGTCTCGAGATCGGGATCATCGGCGTCGTGCTCGGCGTACCACTCGTCGATCTGCTCGTCGTCCGCGGCACGACCGTGCTCGGAGTCCCGCGACACGGCGGTGGGTTCGGTGGCGAACGCCTCGCCGGGCGCCCCGGGCTCCTGCCGCCGCGCCGGCGGAGCGGGCGGTGTCTCCTGGGCAGGCGGTGGAGTGACCGGAGACGGTGTAGGCGGTGGGACCGGTGGCGAGCCACCGAAGCGGCGTACGGTGGCACGGACGCCGCCGATCGCCAGGCCGGTACCGAACGACAGCGCCTTCAGCGGCGCGTTGATCACCGTGGTCGCCGCGCGCTTGCCCCGTGCGGTCAGGTCTGTGTTGTTCATAGCGATGCCTCGGCCGGTCGCGACTGGGTCATGTTCCCCCTGTTCCCTGGGACACGTCGGGCAAACCCGCCGAGCGCCCACCTGGCCCGGCGTCTTCCGGCGTGGACCCCGCGGCAGTAGCCTGCGCCAGTGAGACGCAGATCACTTCTGGCGCTGACCGTTCTATGCGCCACCGCGCTGTGGAGGCCCGTAGCTCCCGCCTCGGCCGACGCCGGCTACGTGCCGCCGGTCTCCTTCGCCCTGGCGACGATCGACGCCGCGGCCGACAATCAGTACTACGACTACGGATGGGCCTCCAACACGCCGTCGCTGTTCCAAGACGGCATCTGGCCCTACAAGGACTGGGTGCGCTACCCGGCCGCGAACGCCGCCTATGCCGACATCGACGGTGATCTGCTGGTGTTGACCAACGCCGGCGCCGGCACCTTCGGAGCGATCACCTACGACGGCTCGACGCTGACCGAGTCGGACCGGCGCTCGACCGCGATCGACATCGCCGACGGCTGGCGAGTCTCGGGCTTTCACTACGGTCCGGACGACCACATCTACGCCCTGCAGCGACGGTCCAACGAGAGCGCGGACCCGAGCAGGACCGTGATGCGCGTCCTCAGGTACGACCGTGCCCTGAACTTGGTGGGCACGGCGGACATCGCGGTCCAGGACATCCCCGAGGGGCTGTACGAGGAGGCCGGCAAGCCCAAGGACATGGGGACTCCGTCGTTCACGATGCGCGGCACGTGGCTGGTGGTGCCCACCGCCCGCGAGAAGCTTCCCGCGCCGCATCACGAGTCCAACGTCACCTTCTTGATCGACACCACGGCGATGTCGGTTCAGCAGACCGCGGCCGCCGCCTACGTCAGTCACTCGATGAACCAGTTCGTCGCGACTCGCGGTAGCGACGCGGTCTTCGTCGACCACGGCGACGGCCTCCCCCGCGCGATCCAGCTGGCGGTGGCCCCGGGCTACTTCTCCGATCCCGCGGCGTACGACGCCGGAGAGATCGATGCTCACAGCCTCTTCGCCATTCAAGGCGCCGCGGGTGCCAACTTCACCGGCGTCACCGTCAACGGCGTGGCAGCCGGGAACGACCGAGTACTGGTCACCGGCGTGGCCCAACCGCACGACTACACGGTCGGCGGCGTCACCGGATCGAGCACGAGCCTGGCCGGCAACCTCTACCTGATCTCCGCCGACATCGGAACCGGCGAGTCGACGCTCCAGTGGCTGACCACCGTCAATCCGGCCTCGCCCACCTCCTGGGTCGGCCAGCCCACGCTGACTCCTCTGGACGACGGCACCTTCGCGCTGCTCTACTCGGTGAACTCGCTGAGTCACGCCTCGGTGTCCCTGCACTACCGGCACCTCGACGAGGACGGCCAGACGCTCACCGAGAAGGTGTGGACCGACCGCGAGCTCGCGGCCACCAGCGCTCCGGTCCAGGTGGACGACCGGCTCTACTGGGTCGGCGCGGGGTGCGCGGCCGGCGAGGTCCCGGCCTTCACCTCCCACTGCTCCGGCGCCTACGTCTTCGGGCTCGACATCTCCGATCCGGCCGCACCCGCCGCTCTGGGTCAGCCGGTCGCCACGCCGTCCGGCGACTCGGGCGGACCCGGCGACGGCTGGGGCCCGGCCGTGCTCTCCTTTCCCCGCTCGGCCCTGGTCGCCAAGCCCGCAGGCAAGGCCAAGGTCGGCAAGCGACTGAGCGCGGTGACCCGGGGCTTCCCGGCCGGCACGACCTTCCGCTACCAGTGGTACGTCGGCGCCAAGGCCGTCGCCAAAGCGACCAAGAGCTCCTTCAAGGTCAAGAAGACCGTGAAGTACCAGAAGAACGGCAAGACCAGGAAGATCACCACGAAGGGCAAGAGGCTGCGGGTCTCGGTCACCGCCCGGCACGGCGGCTACGCCACCACGACCTACACCAGCCCGCGCATCAAGGTGAAGTAGGCCCGCGGTCAACGCCCGCGGCGATCGGGCGCCGCCTACTGTCGATCGTAGGTGTCTGCCATGTCGTGCTGGAGCATCGGCAACCGGTACGACGCCATTACTACTTCGCCCGCTGCGCCTGGTCGATTCGTCTTCGATGGGCGTCAGAGCGGCTGCAGGCCGGTGATCGTCCAGGAGCCCCCGTGTCGCTTGGCCTCGACGCGCAGCTGGGCGGCCGAGACCGAGGACTGCTTGTCCTTGTCGCGGGTGCTGGACTGGTCGATGAAGACGAGCAGGGTGGCCGAGGAGCCGGTCAGCCGCTGGACGCCGACCATCTTGACCTCGGAGACGAGGACGAGCTTCTGGCCGGGGGCCCGCTCCTGCAGGCTCGCGAAGAGGGTGTCGTACTCCTTGCGGGCCTGGCCCGACAGCAGCTGGTCGGCCGCCACGCGGGTGACGTCGGGCTGCGACCAGTTGTAGCTGAGCACCTGGACGAGCCCACGGGAGACGACCGTGGTCACCTCACGCCCGGCCGCCTCGTCGAGCAGCGCATGATTGGCCAACGCGGGGTCGTCGCGCAGGGACTGCGTCCGCAGGCCCAGCACCAGGGCGACCACGACCAGGACGACGGCGAGGGCGAGGGCGGTGAGCCGAGCGATGCGGCCACGATCGGAGAGCGGATTCGTCATGAGATGCTCACCGGGACCTGGCCCAGGTTCTCGATCTTCCAGTGCCCGTCGACCAGGACGAGGTCCGCGCTGTACCGGTTCCGCTTCACGGCCGGCTCGTTGCTCGGGTCCGTGCCGGAGTCGGCCCCCGAGTCAGTGCCAGCCCCGGAGCCGTCACCGTCCGTCGCGGAGTCCTTGTCGCGGACGGTGACCTCGACCGCGGCGATCAGCGTCGCGGTCCGGTCCGTGAGCTCGGTCAACGCGGCCTCCACGACCCGGCCGGTGGCGATCTTGCCCTGATCGGCCAGCAGCTGGCGCTCGTCGTCCCCGATCTGCAGCAGCTGATCGTGGAGTACGCCGGTGGTCACCGACCGCCATGCCTTCAGGCCGCCGGCCACATCGCGGTAGTCCATCGAGTTCATCGTCTCCACCGCGGTGGTGCCCTCGATGATCGCCTCGTCACGCAGCGCGGCCCGCGCCAGCTCGGGGTCGGTGTCGGCCTGCCGCCAGGACCAGGACGTTGTCGCCACGGCGACGATGCTGAGCACCAGCACCACCCAGACCCACGTGCCCAGCCGGGTCCGGCCGGAGACGATCGCAGAGCCATCGACCTCGTCTGAGCCGGAGACAGACTCACCAGGAGCTTCACCGGCCCCACCCGAGTCGTCGGAGGCCACGCCCGCCGCGCCCGAGTCCGCGGCAGAGTCGTCGGAAGCCAGACCGTCCGCGGCAGCGTCGTCAGGAGCCACGCCGACCCTGCTCGAAGCCGAACCCGAGTTCGCCCCCTCGCCGGTCTCCGCCGAGCCGGACGAGGGCTCCTCCGAGGAGGAGGATCCGGCGTCGTCGCTGCCCAGCACCTCCGTCACGAAGTCCCTCCCATCAGCTCATCCAGGCTGCTGGCCGTGTCCACGCCGGAGATCCGGTTGCCCTTCTCGACCGCGTTGGGACCCCGCACGTTGCTGCCGGAGGACGGCGACCTGCAGCCGGCCGCGGTGTTGAACGGCTTGCCCGGGCTGGTGTCAAGACCGGTCCGCAGCTGCGTGGCACCATACCCCGCGACACAGGGCAGCGGGCTGAAGAACGTGGGCGTGACGCTCATCCGCAGCCCCTTGCCGGTCATCACGGCGTAGGTGATGCTGATGCCCTCGGGCAGCTTGATCAGGGTCTCCTTGACCCCCGCGGCGTTGGTCCCGAAGACCTGCGCCGTCGAGATCAGGTTGCCCATCAGCTGCCCCAGGGGCGCCCCCACGCTGTCGAAGAGACGCCCGATCTCGCGCGCGGCCGCCGGGGTCTGCTTGATCAGCTCGCGCCACGAGGCGTCCTGGTCCGCCAGCGAGTGCGCCAGCAGCGACATGTCCTTGCTGAAGCTCTGGAAGCTCTGTGCCGAAGCCTCCTGGGTCTCCAGCACCGTGGCGGAGCTCCGGATCAGGCTGGCCGAGACCAGGAAGTTCTTGTCCGCGGTGCGCGCGAACTCCGAGGAGGTCTTCACCAGCTGCGCGATGTGCTCTCCGTTGCCGCGGGAGAAGTCGTAGGTCTCGTCGATGACGGTGTTCAGCGCGTCGGAGGGCACCGAGGCGACGAAGTCCCGGCTGCTGCGCAGCAGCCCGTCGAGCGAGGGCGGCAGGCCGGCGGCGGCCACCGTCAAATGGTCACCCTCGGAGAGCCTCTTGCCGGCGAGGGGCCCGCCACGCAGGTCGAGGTACTGCTCGCCGATCGCGGAGCGGTCCACGACCCGCGCCTCGACCTCCGCCGGTATCTCCGGGGAACCCGGCTTGATGCGCACGACAGCACGCGCACCGTCGCTCGTGGCGGTCAGGCTCTCCACCCGGCCGACCGGGACCCCCCGGTAGGTGACCTCGCTGTTGTCGAAGAGGCCGCCGGCATCGGTCAGGTCCACGGTGACCCGGTAGCCGCCGAAGTAGCGATCCAGGCCGACGTAGTGCGCCGCGAGGAACGTGGTGGTCAGCACCCCGACCACCACGAAGATGATCAGCTTGGCCTTGGCGGAAGCGGTGAGCATCAGTTCTCCGTAACGGTCGGGTCGGAGGACGCGGAGCCGCCCGCGCTCGGGGTGTCGCTGGGAGTCGGCACCTGGATGGTCGGCTCCACGATGCCCGGAAACGGCGAGTCCGTCGGCGGCAGGAGCGTGGGCGAGGGCGACGGCTCTTGGAAGGGAGATGCGGGCGGAGTGGACGGCCCGTCGGCTTTCGGCTGTGCCGCCGGCGCCGAGCCGGACGACGTACGCGGCTTGACGGCTGTCGCCATCCGCGAGGACGTGCCCGAGACGGCGAAGCCGGGCTGCTCCCACAGACATCCCATCGCGGCGCAGCCCGCCGGCAGCGAGCCGTAGTTCGTCGTCACCCAGGCATTGAGGTAGTCACCCTTGATGGCCCCCAGGACGGCGTCGGGGAACGGATAGGTGAGCAGCATCTGCAGCGACTCGGGCAGGGCCGCACCGGAGTCCGCGAGGTTCTTCAGGATCGGCTCGAGCAGCTTGAAGTCCTCGATCATCTCCTTCTGAGAGGCGTTCAGGGTGCGCATGGTGACCTGGCTGAGCCGGTCCAGGGAGCCGAGCATGGCCACCAGCTGGCTGCGCTGGTCGACCAGGACCTGCATGCCGGGGCTGAGACCCTCCAGTGCCGTGGCGATCTTGTCCTTGTCCCCGTCGAGCGTCTCCGACAGGTCCTTGAGCGAGTCGAGGGCGGAGGCGATGGCGTCCTTGCGGGAGTCCAGGGCCGCCACGAAGGTCCGGGTGGTGCGCAGGAAGTCACGGATCTGCTCGGGCCGCCCGTCGGAGACCTTCTGCAGCTCGCGGGAGATCTCCTGGAACTTCCCGATCGCGCCGCCGTTGAGCACCGTCGAGACCGCCCCGAGGACCTGCTCGACCTCGGCCACCTGACTGGTCGCGGTCAGCCCGATGTGGGAGCCGTCGTGCAGCTCTCCAGTGGGGCTCGCCGTGGACGGCCGCACCAGCGCGACGTACTTCTCACCCAGCAACGAGGACTGCTGCAGCCTCGCGGTGGTGTCGGCGGGCAGATCGAGATCGTTGCGAATCAGCAGGGTGACCCGCGCGCTGAGCCCGTCGGGGTTGAGCTTGATCTTCGAGACCCGGCCGACGGCGATGTTGGAGACCTTGACGCTGCTCTGCGGCACCAGGTCGACCACGTCGGCGAAGTCGGCGGTGATGGCGATCGGGTCACTGCCGACGTCGGCGCCGCCGGGAAGCGGCATGTCGTAGACGTTCCCCAGGCTGCAGCCCGACAGGACGATCGCCAGCGCTCCGGCCACCCCGGCCCAGCGAAGCCGGCTGCTCATCGTCCGCTCCTTCCGCTGCCCTCGAACAACGTGGGCGGGGCGTCCTCCGAGGTCCGCGCGGTGAGGGCGTCAGCCCAGATGGTGGCCTCGTTGAGGTTGCCCCGGCCGACCAGGACGTTGTTCCCCGGGTCGTAGAGATCGAGGAGGTTGTGCATCAGCAGCGGCGCGAGCCGCACGGTCTCGTCCAGCGACTTGCGCTGCTTGCGCAGGATCTTGGCGGTGGGCACCAGGTTGTCGACGCTGGCCTGCAGCTTGTCGCGGTTGTCGCGGATGAAGTCGTCGACCACGGCCATCGCCGCGCCCAGGTTCTTCGCCGCGCGGCCCATGTCCTCGCGGTCGTCGGCCAGGAAGCCCGCCACGTCGGCGAACTGCTTGTTGACCGTGCCGACGGCGTCGTCGTTGGCCACCAGCATCGAGTTGAGCTTCTCGAAGTTGGCGATCGTGGCGAAGAAGTCGTCGTCGAGGCCGGACAGGGTGGCGCTGGCCTTGCCGAACTCCCGGAACATCGTGTTGAGCCCCGCGCCCTGACCGTCCAGGTTGGCCGCCCCGACCTCGAGCAGGTCGCTCAGCGCGCCGTTGCGGTTGGCGCCCTTGGGTCCCAGGGCGTCGGACATGTCCTTGAGGCCGGCGTACAGCTCGTCGATCTCGACGGGGACCGCGGTCCGGTCCAGACCGAGGTTGGTCCCGGACTTGAGCTTGGCGGTGCCCTCCCCCGCGACCCAGGGCTCGGTGAGCTGGACGAACCGGTCGCTGACCAGCGTGGGGGCGATGATGACCGCCGCCGTGCCGGCGGCGACCTCCCGCCCGGGGTCGAGCTCCATGGAGACGCGCACGCTCTCTCCCGCGGGCTGCACCTCGGTGACCCGTCCGACCGGTACGCCGAGCACCTGCACGTCCGAGCCGGGGTAGAGCCCGACCGTGGACTCGAACATCGCGCTGAGGCGCACCGGCTCGGTGCGCAGTAGCGCACGGAGACCGAAGATCCCGGTGACGGCGAGGAGAAGCACCAGGCCGATCACGAGTCGGCGTTGGCTGACGCGGCTCATCGAACACCTCCGGGGTGGCAGTTGCGGACGACGTTGTTGGCCAGCACCGGGTTGCCGTCGTCGTCGAAGAGACCGCACAGGTAGGAATCGGCCCAGGGACCGTTGCCCGTCGCCGAGGCCAGCACGCGGTAGTAGGGACCGAGCTGCCGCAGGGCCTTGTCGAGGTTGTCCTGGTTGCGCTCCAGGATGGCCGAGACCTTGTCCAGCTTGGCCAGCGCCGGCTTCAGAGTCTTGTCGTTGTCCCGCACCAGGCCGCGCACCTGCTCGCCCAGCTCGGCGCTGCCCGTGACCATCGCGTGCACCGCGTCACGGCGCCGCTGCAGCTCACCGAGGAGGTCGGAGCCGTCGTTGATCAGTGCGGCGATCTGCTCGTTGCGGTCCGCGAGCGTGCCGCTGACCTTGGTGGTCTCCTCGAGCAGCCCGGCCAGATCGTCGTCACGGCTGGAGATGGTGCGGGAGAGCGCGGTCAGCCCCCCGACCATCTGCCGCACCGACGCCGGCGTGCCGCGGAAGGCGTCGGCCAGCGCCGTGAAGCTCTCCTCCAGCTTGCCGGTGTCGATCTCGCCGACGTTCCGGGTCAGATCGGAGAAGGCGGCGTTGACGTCGTAAGGCGTGGAGGTGCGCTCCATCGGGATGGGGCCCTTCAGCTTCTGCGAGCCGAGCGGGTCGAGGGCCAGGAACTTCTGACCGAGCATGGTCTTGACCTTGACCGCGGCAGAGGTTTGGTCGGTGAGCTCGACGCCCTTGGCCTGGAACCGCACCACGACCTGGCGGCCGCGCAGGTCGACCGAGGTCACCTCGCCGACGCGTACGCCGGCCACCCGCACCTCGTCGCCCGGGCTCAGCCCGCCGGACTCGGCGAAGATCGCCTCGTGGACGGCACCGTTGCCGATGATCGGCAGCGAGGTCATCTTGAGGGCCGCGGTGAAGGCGACGCCCAGGACGAACAGGCCGACCAGAGCGATCGCCACCAGGTTGCGCTCGGCGAACGAGCGGTTGAAGCGGGTCATCAGTGACACCTCCCCGCGACCGGCTGTGCGCCCAGGTCGCCCATGTAGCCCTGTGGCATCGGGATCAGGCCCTCCATGGAGCACAGATAGGTGTTGAGCCAGGAGCCGTAGCTGGCCGTACGGCCGATCCGGTCCAGCTTGGTCGGCAGCATCTTGAGGAAGGAGTCGACCTCGTCGCTGTGGGCGTCGAGGTTCTGCGAGAGCTTCCCCAGGTGCTGGATCGACTTGCGCACCGCAGGGCGGGTCTCCCCCAGCAGCTCGGAGACGCTGGTGGTGAGCTCGCCCATCCCGGAGATCGCTCCGCCGATGGCCGCGCGGTCCTCGGCGAGGCCGGAGACCAGCTGCTGCATGGTGACCAGGGTGGTGTCCAGCTGCTCGGAGCGGTCGTTGACCGTGCTGAGCACGCTGGACAGGCTCTTGATCAGCTGCCCGATGACCTGGTCCTTCTCGGCCAGGGTCGAGGTGAGCGAGGCGGTGCTCTTCAGCAGCCCCTCGACGGTGGCGCCCTCGCCCTGGAACACCGCGACGATCTGCTCGCTGAGCCGGTTGACGTCGTCGGGGTCGAGCAGCCGCAGCAGCGGCTGGAAGCCGCTGAACAGCAAGGTGAGGTCCAGCGCCGGCCTGGTCTCCTCCAGGCCGAAGGTGTGACCCGGCCGGATGGTTCTGCCGGTGCTGCCCGCTGTGCTCGCTTGCGCGACGTGGCCGACGGGCGGGTTCGTGGGACTGCTGGTCACCCCCGACGGCTGCACCAGCGCCAGGTAGCGCTGGCCGACGAGGTTGCGGAAGCGGATCTGGACGATCGTGGTGTCCGGGAGCCGCACGCCCTTGCGGACGGTGAAGGTCACCTTGGCCAGCCGGTGATCGGTGATCGCGATGTCGCTGACCGTGCCGACCTTGACGCCGGCGACCCGGACGTCGTCTCCGCGGTTGACGCTGGTGACATCGGTGAAGATCGCCGCGTACTCGTGGGCCTCGCCGACCGTGCTGTTGCGGATGGTGAGGGCGAGCACCGTCGTGGCCAGGAGGGTGACCACCGTGAACACCAGGCTCTTCACTGCCACCCAGCGCAGCTCGTGGCGATCGGACGCGCCGCTCATCGCAGCACCACCTTCGTGTTCCGCAGGGTCGGCCCGAGGAGCAGGCTGTTCCAGGCCGGGTAGTCGCCCGGCGCGATGCCCCGGGTGGGAGCGATCAGCTCGGCGATGAGCTGGTTCTCACCCGGTGAGTTCGCGTCGCCCAGCCCGGTCATCGCGATCTCGTAGGACTTCACACTGGTCCCGGGCGGCGGCGCGATCGTGGCCGGCTCGTCCGTGGTGCCCTCGTCCGACGTACCTGTGGCGGGCCAGGCGGCCTTGGCGGCGCCGGGCACCGTCACCCTCGGCGCCGGCTTGGTGCCGACCTGACCGGTCACATAGGGGCATCGGGGCTTCGGCGTGCCCTTGGTGTAGGTCAGCTGATCCCTGCCGGCGAGGTACTTGCTCCGTGGCGGCACCACCTGGAGCACCGCGTGCATCCCGGGCTCGCCGTTGTCCTTGCCCAGGGTGTGCTCCATCTTCGGGATGTAGTCGCGGACCGCGCGGAACAGGCACGGGAACTGGGAGGCGTACGGCGCGGAGGCGCGCAACGCCTTCTGGCTCTGCTTGGACAGCACCACGATCGTGTCGTGATTGCCGCCCACCCAGCCTCCGGTGGTGTCGGCCGAGCCGATGACGCTGGCGTAGACGTCGCGCAGCTGGGTCTGCTCGTCGACCAGCAGCTTGGCACTGGTGGTCATCGTGGCGAGCGCGTCGACCAGATCGGGGGCGGCGACGTTCCACTCCTTGGCGACGCGGCCGAGCCGGGCCAGGTCGTCGGCCATCTGCGGCACCAGCGGCTCCATCTTGGTCAGATAGTGCTGCCAGACGGCCATCGCGTCGCCGATCTCCTCGCCGTTGCCGCGGAGCATCTCCGACATCTCGCCCATCATCGCGGCCAGCTTCTCCGGCTGGATCGCCTGCATCACCGGCAGCAGCTCGTCGAGCACCTCCTGCAGCTCGGCGGCCTCAGCCGAGGCATCCTGGTGGATGACGTCGCCGGCCCGCAGCCGGGTGCTGCTGGGATGGGCCGGGTCCACCAGGGCGACGTACCGCTCCCCGAACAGGGTCTTGGGCAGCAGCCGGGCCACCACGTTGTCGGGCAGCAGCCGCATCACTCCGGGCTTCAGGGCCAGCGACAGCGCGGCGCCGTCCTCGGTGGCGCGGATCCTCTCCACGTGCCCGACCGGGACCCCGTTGAGCTTCACGTCGGAGCCGCTCTGCATGGCGTTGCCGACCACGTCGGTGCGCAGGGTGACCGACGAGCTCGGGATCAGCACCCGGTTGTAGGCCAGGTAGGCCACGGTCAGCAGGCCCAGCGCCAGCGCGATCGCGCAGGTCCCGACCACCAGGTCGCGGATCCTTGCCGGGCTGGTCGTGCTCATCCGGCGATCCTCACCGTCGTGGTGGCACCCCACATGGCCATGGACAGGATCAGGTCGAGCAGAGCCACCGCGACCAGGCTGCGGCGCACCGCACGGCCCACCGCGACACCGACCCCGGCCGGCCCGCCGGAGGCGTTGAAGCCCAGACGGCAGTGCACCAGGATGATCATCACCGCGAAGACGAGCACCTTGGCGCAGGACAGCAGGATGTCGATCGGCGGCAGGAACAGCTCGAAGTAGTGGTCATAGGTGCCGGCGGACTGCCCGTAGATGTAGACGGTCACCATCCGGGCGCCGGCGTACGAGGTGAGCAGGCCGATCACGTAGAGCGGGATGATCGCGATGAACCCGGCGATGACGCGGGTGGTGACCAGGAACTGCACACTGGAGACGGCCATGGCGGTGAGCGCGTCGACCTCCTCGTTGATCCGCATCGCGCCGAGCTGGGCGGTGAACCCGGAGCCGACGGTGGCCGAGAGCGCGAGGGCCGCGACCATCGGGGCGACCTCGCGGGTGTTGAAGTAGGCCGAGATGAAGCCGTTGAGGGTGGCGGCGCCGATCTGGTCCAGGGCGGCGTACCCCTGCAGGCCCACCACCAGACCGACCGAGAGCGTCAGCCCGAGCATGACGCCGATGGTGCCGCCGATGACCGCCAGGCCACCGGAGCCGAAGCTGACCTCGGAGAGCAACCGCAGGATCTCCCGCGGATAGCGCTTGACGGTGCCCGGGACGTGCCGCAGCACGTCGGCGTAGAACCGCATGTCGGCACCGATCTGGGCCACCTTGTCGGCCGGCCGGGTGACGACCTGGCGGGGCGGCGAGAACCGGGGCTGCGGAGTGGCGACGGCCATGTCAGGCCCCCTTCATGGGCACCAGCGTCAGATAGAGCGTGGTGAGGACGAAGTTGACGAAGAAGAGCAGCAGGAAGGTGACCACCACGGACTGGTTCACCGAGTCCCCGACGCCCTTGGGTCCCGGGGCGGTGTTCAGTCCCCGGTAGCAGGCGACGACCGCGGCGATGAACCCGAAGATCACCGCCTTGATCTCACCGATCCACAGATCGGCGATCTGAGCCAGCGCGGTGAAGCTGGACAGGTAGGCGCCGGGCGTGCCGCCTTGGAGCATGACGTTGAAGAAGTAGCCGCCGAGGATGCCGACGACCGAGACCAGCCCGCTGAGCAGCGCCGCCGCGGCGACACAGGCGAGCACGCGTGGCACCACCAGCCGGTGCACGGGGTCCAGCCCCATCACCCGCATCGCCGCGATCTCGTCGCGGATGGTCCTCGACCCCAGCTCCGCGCAGATCGCCGCGCCTCCGGCGCCGGCGATCACCAGCGTGGTGACCATCGGCGCCGCCTGCTGGACGACGGCCAGCACGCTCGCGGCGCCGGTGAAGGACTGCGCGCCGAGCTGGACCGTCAAGGTGCCCAGCTGCAGCGCGATCACGGCCCCGAGCGGGATGGAGATGAGGATGGCCGGGACCCAGGAGACGCTCACCACGAACCAGAACTGCTCGAGGGCCTCGATCCCCCGGAACGGCGGCCGGAAGACCGCGCGCAGGGTGTCCACGCCGAGTGCGAACAGGTTGCCGGTGGCGTTCAGCGCACGGACCGGCATGGGCGGGCGCAGGATGGGGCGGACCTGGTCGGACTCCTCGTCGTCGGCGACGTACAACGGCGCCGCCCCAGCCGAGACCCGCTCGCGGTGCCGCTCTGCGCTGGCCCGGACGGCCCCGGAGCGCGGCACGAGCTGGAGCGGCAGCACCTCGATGGCACGGGCGCCGCTGTAGACCATCCCGGAGCCGGGATAGCCACCGCCGTAGTCGGCGTCGAGGGTCTCCGCGCTGCGGTGGTCGGTCTCCTCGCTCATGCCGATGGGGCCGTCCGGGTCACCGGACATGAACTGGGAGACGACCGGGTGGTCGGTGATCAGGAACTCCTCGCGCGGTCCGAACATCACCAGCTCGCGGCGGTAGAGCATGCCGATGTTGTCCGGCAGGGTGCGGGCCAGCTCGATGTTGTGGGTGACCACCATCATGGTCGCGTCGGTGGCCGCGTTGACCTCGACCAGCAGCTGGGCGAGGTTGGAGGTGCGCACCGGGTCCAGGCCCGAGTCCGGCTCGTCGATGAGGATGATCTCCGGGTCGGTCACCAGCGAACGAGCCAAGCCAGCGCGCTTCTTCATGCCCCCGGAGATCTCACCGGGCAGCTTGTGCTCCTGACCGACCAGACCCACCATGTCGAGCTTCTCCAGCACGATCCGGCGGATCTCCTCCTCCTTCTTCCTGGTGTGCTCACGCAGCGGGAAGGCCACGTTGTCGTAGACGGTCATCGAGCCGAAGAGCGCGCCGTCCTGGAAGAGGATGCCGAACTTCTTGCGCAGCTCCAGCTTGTGCGACTCCGGGACCGAGACCATGTCGACGCCGTCGATGAGCACCTGGCCCAGCTCGGGCTGGACCAGCCCGATGATCGACTTCAAGAAGACCGACTTGCCGGTGCCCGAGGGCCCCATCATGGCGGTGATCTCGCCCGGGGGCAGCGTCAGCGTGACGTCGTGCCAGATGTTCTGGCTGCCGTAGGTCTTGCTGAGTCCGATCACTTCGACCGATCCGCCCACCGGGGCCTCCTGTGGTTCCTAGGTTGGTCTTCTGGTCTTGCTCTTCAGGGTTGCGAGGTGGCGTGCCGAGGGCGCCGTACGTTCCTGGCACGGTAGGCGCGCGGACCCTCATCTGGGTATGGTCCGCGGCCAGGGCGGCCAAGACGGCCGCGGTTGTTGTCAGCGGGGTGACAACACCTTCACGGGATCGCGCTCAGTCCGCGCCGCGCTCCGGGTAGGGGATCTCGATCGGCATGGCAATCGGACCGTTGTCGCCGCACTCGTCGATGTCCGGCAGAATGTTCCACTCACCCGGCGCCGGTGGCCGGCTACGGCCGAACTCGTCGGCGACGGGACAGAAGGCTCCGGCCTGGGCCAGAGTCCGGTTGCCCGGGCCGGAGGTGCTCAGAGTGATCATCGCCGACAGGTCGTCGCCGTTGCGGGTGGTGCACCCGGTGAACGGCGGGATGTCCACGGTGCCCTCGAGACGCCCACCGAGGCTGACTCCGAAGTACTTCGTGTAGTCGACCTTGTTGCGCAGGTACCAGGAGCGGGAGCCGCCCTCCGAGACGGACGACGGCAGGTCGGGGATGTCCGCGGCCTTGGGGACCTGCACCCCGCGGCCGGTCATCGTCACCGGCGCGGGCCGGACCGTGCGGCACTTCCCGGTGAGCCCGATGTCGACACCGTCCACCAACACCTTGGTGACCCGGACGTCGAACGCATCCTCCACCTGTGTGTCATGGAAGTTGGTCTCACCGCTGTCGAGCCTGTCCTCGATTATCTCGACGTGGATCGGGATCGGTCGGCCGTCGGCGCCCCGCCGCTGGCTGATCTGCACAGTCGCCTCCACCGGCAGCAGGCCGAATCCCACGGTCCGCACCCGCAACGGCGGCATGTAGCCGTAGGGCTCCGGCGCTCCGGGGGGGGAGGCGAAGCTGGCGTCCGCCCAGCCTGTGTAGCGTAGGTGCACGCCGGCCGGCAGCCCCTTAGTCGTGCCAAAGGTGTTGGTCGCGACGGCCATCGCCAACCGGGGCACCGCGACCCATTGCCTGGCCTTGGTCGTCTCGGCCATCGACTGCTGCTGAGCGGCGATCCAACTGGCCGGCAGATACGTGGGCTCCCACATCCCCGGATAGGGTCCCGGCTCCTCCGCCTGGCTGCTCCACGGGCAGGCGAGCATCACGAGGGCCGTCAGGACGCCCAGAACAGTCAGCCGCCGGCGTCGCCTGGTAATGATCCCCATGGGCGACACCGTGCCCCGGCCCCGGCGGCCACGGCAACCACTCGCCCGCCTCTCGGCCGATTCCAGGCGCATTGTTGCGATCCGGGTGACAAGATCTGCCG
>CAZTHV010000035.1:0-15784 GCA_964613165.1 uncultured Marmoricola sp. | reverse complement strand
GCGCACGCCGCGCCGATCGCGGTGCTCCTCCCTTATCACGTCGATCCCGCCGAACCGGTCGATGCCGGCGGCGACCAGGTCCCGCATCTGCTGCGGATCGCGCGTGTCCGCCTTGACCGCCAGGCACTCCGCGCCGACCGACTCGGCCATGCGCACGGTCTCGTCGAGCTCCTCCGGGGTGCCCATCCGGGATGCGCAGGGGATCTGCTCGGCGATGTCGCAGACCACCAGGCTGGCGCCCTGCTGGGCGAACGCCAGGGCGTGCGAGCGGCCCTGTCCTTTGGCCGCTCCGGTCACCAGGACGGTCCGGCCGTCGAATCTCCTCATCGATTCCTCCCGATCACGCTGTGTTGGTCGCGGCCAGACCGGCGGACACGTCGAGGACCGCGCCGGTCAGGTCGAGTCCCGGCTCGGCGAGGAGGTGCAGGACGGCACGCACCACCGCCTCCTGGTCGGCGTACGCCCGGCTGCTGGGATGCCGAACCCGCAGCTGGTGCTCGGCCTCCTCCCGATCGGCCGTCGTCACGGCGGCGCGGCCGTCCCGGCCGGCCTGGACCGCCGCCCAGTAGGCGGGGTCGGTGGTCATCTCCGTGTCCAGGGGCCCCGGGCACACCACACTGACGGCCGTGCCGGACTCGGCCACCTCCAGCGCCAGGGACTTAGCCAGCCCGATCTGAGCCCAGGCCGCGGCCGCATAGTGGCTGTGCGCGTAGGAGCCGCGCCGGCCCTCATCGGCGGCGATCACGACCGCGCGCCCGCGTCCGGAGTCCTCCAGGTGCCGAACCGCCTCGCGCAGGACGTGGTAGGTGCCGTGCAGGTTGGCGTCGACGACGGCGTCCCACTCCTGGTCGGTCATGGTGGCCGCGAGCACGCTGGTGCGCACGCCGGCGGCGCAGACGAGCAGGTCCACCCCGCCCAGCACCTCGATCGACTCGCGCATGGCCCGCTGGACCTGCTCCGGTCGCCGGACATCGACGCCGATCCCGGTCGCGGTGGCGCCGCGGTCGGACAGGGACCCGATCAGCGTGGTCAGGGTCTCGGCCGTCGCGAGCGGGTAGGCGGCCGGGCAGTCGGTCCACTCCGGCGCGTCCCAGACGACGACCGCGGCACCCCCGTCGACCAGCGCGGAGGCGATGGCCGCACCGAGGCCGCGCGCTCCGCCGGTCACGACCGCGCGCCGTCCCGAGAGCGGGGCGTCCTCGTTGAACCTGTGGTCACCACCCACTGAATTTTGATTCACGAGGCAGTCCTACCTCGACCGCCTCAGACGTGTCAAGCACCACATCATCCTGCGGTTGACGGCTCACGCAAGCGGGATTTCGGGCACGTACCGCCTGAGATCACTCCGCCAACGCCTCTTGAATCAACTTTCATCGCTCATGAAGTAACGTTCAGATATCATCTTCGGCACGAAACGAATATCCTCTGGTGGATCCATGAGCAGACATGAGGCGGTGAGATGGCTACGGCGGGAGCGACGCGACAGGCGTTGGTCGACTCGGCGCTCGAGGTCTTCGCGCTCAAGGGGCTGCACGGCGCTCGGATCACCGACGTGACCGAGCGGGCCGGCGTGGCCGCGGGGAGCTTCTACACGCACTTCGCCTCGAAGGACGAGCTCTTCTTGGAGGTGACCGCGCGGCTGCGCGACCGGGCCACCGAAGGCATGCCCCGCGCCCGCTTCGCCGACCTCGCAAGCGCGCACGACTGGCTCCGCGAGGTGCTGCAGACTCTCGTCCAGCGACTGTCCAGCGGCGCGAGCATCTGGAGGATGGTCAACGCCGCGGCTCTCGGCGACGCGCAGGTGGCGGGCCTGCTGCGCTACCAGTCCGATCCGCTCGCCGAGCTGCTGGCCACTGAGTTCGACTACTGGCTCGAGCAGGGATGGATCGATCCTCAGGTGCCGTGTCCGATCGCCGTCGAGGGCGTCCTGGCCATGACCGAGCAGGCCGTCCAGCAGTCGGAGGGCGGACACGACCAGCACCTCGACGACGCCGTGGAGACGCTGGCCGCAGCCTGGATCGCGCTGCTCCGGATGCGTTCCGTGGCGGAGGCCGAAGCGTGAGCGAGCGCGCCCAGACCATGTCGCCGCAGCAGACCCGCGGAGCGCTGCTGCGCGCCGGCAGACGGGTCCTGGAGCGCAAGGGGCTGCACAAGACCCGGATCTCCGACATCACCGGCGAGGCCGGGGTGTCGGTCGGCGCCTTCTACAAGCACTTCCAGAACAAGGAGGACCTCCTCCGCCAGCTGCTGATCACGGTCGAGGACGAGGTGTACGGCGAGCTCGTGCCGGTCAGAGCCCGATCGATCGATCCGGCGCAGCGGATCCACGAGACCAACCGGCTCTACCTGACCGCCTTCAACCGCAACGCGGCCTTCTGGAAGAGCATCGAGGTCGCCGCGCTGGGCGACCCGGACCTGCCCGACGTGCTCGCTGAACGCCGGCACTACTACCGCAGCCGGACCGAGCGCGCCATCGTCCGCTGGCAGCAGGCCGGCCAGGTGCCGGCGGACGTCGATCCCGCGACCGCGGCCTTCCTGCTCGGCGCGATGACCGAGCGGCTGGCCTACCTCTGGTTCGTCTTCCGCAAGCGCGACGACATCGACGAGGCCACCCGGGACCTGACCCGGCTGTGGCTGAACTACCTGAGCATCCCGGGCCCGGTCCCGGCGGAGGCATGAATCGGCGGAAGCCCTCGCCATGGCGTGTGCCCCGGCTCTGGCGCGGCCTGGACCATCGTCGCCACCGAGGCGGTGCTGCATCCGGTCTCGTCGGCGCTGCCCGTTAGGTTGCCTGTATGCATCTGCTCCTGGGACCCGGTCACGCGGGCCAACCCGTGCACGCGGACACGGTCGTCGACGAGTATCCCTGGCCTGACTCCGGTCCGTGGGTGCGGGCGATGATGGTGACCACGCTCGACGGAGCGGCGGCCGGGCCGGACGGGCTCAGCGGCTCGATCTCCTCCGACGCCGACCAGGCGGTGTTCAACGCCGTCCGCCGCCGGGCCGACGCCGTGCTGATCGGCAGCGGCACCCTCCGCGCGGAGAGATACACGCCGATGCGTGCCAAGAGGGCCGACGCCGAGGCCCGCGCGGCGGCCGGACAGCTGCCGGCCCCGGTGCTGGCGATCGTCAGCGCGTCGCTGGACCTGCCCTGGGACCTGCCGGTCTGGAGCGAGTCGACGCACCGGCCCCTCGTGGTGACGCCGGGCACCGCGACGCCGGAGCGGCGGGCCGAGGCTTCCCGGCACGCCGAGGTCGTCGAGCTCGAGGCGACCACGCCGGACGCGATCGTGACCGCGCTCGTGGACCGCGGACTGCGGCGGATCGTCTGCGAGGGCGGGCCGACGCTGCTCAACGAGCTCGTCCGTCGAGACCAGGTCGACGAGCTGGACATCACGCTGTCGCCGACGATGACCGGGACCGCGGCGTCGCCGGTCACCGCCGCGCTGGCGGATGTGACCGCATTCCGGCTGGAGAGCGTGCTGGCCGAGGACGACTTCCTGATGGCGCGCTACGTCGCCCAGAGCAGGACTCCGGGCAGCGCTCCGGGCAGGACCCCGGCCGGGACGGCCCGATGATCACCCTCCGCGAGCTGGCCCGCCTCGCCGCCGCCCACGCCGACGACCTCGATCATCCGGTCGCGCCGCTCCGCCTGGGCGATCGCACCGTCGACACCGACAAGACGCCGGCCCTGATGGGGGTCGTCAACCTGTCCCGCGACTCGTCCTACCGGGAGAGCATCGCGGTCAGCGCCGACTCGGCCATCCGCAAGGGCCGTGTGCTCGCCGCGCAGGGCGCCGACCTGGTCGACATCGGTGCCGAGTCGAGCCGGGCCACCGCCGCCGCGATCGGCGCCGAAGACCAGCAGCGCGTCGTGCTGCCGGTGATCGAGGCGCTGGTAGAGGACGGGATCGCGGTCTCGATCGAGAGCTACGACGCCGCCGTCGCGCGCGCCGGCCTCCGCGCCGGCGCCAGCGTGCTGAACCTGACCGGGTCGAGCGCCGACGACGAGATGTTCGCGCTCGCCGCCGAGCACGATGCCACCGTGGTGCTGTGCAACGTGCTCGGTCCGCACGCCCGCGCGCTCGACGGCTCAGACGTGGAGGCCGATCCCGTGCCGAGGATGCTCGACCGCTTCGGCACGCGCCTCGACCGGGCCCGCGCGCTGGGTGTCTCCGACCTCGCCATCGATCCCGGCCTCGGCTTCGGCTTCCGGCTCCAGGACCAGCGAGCCCGGGCGCGCTATCAGGCCACGACGCTGCTCCACTCCTTCCGCCTGCGCCGGCTCGGCGTCCCGGTCTGCCACGCCCTTCCACACGCCTTCGACGTCTTCGAGGAGCAGTTCCGCAGTGGCGAGGGCTTCTTCGCCGTGCTGGCCCACCTCGGCGGCACCGGCGTCTACCGCACCCACGAGATCCCACTGGTGCGGGCCGTCCTGGACGGGCTCTCCTCGTTCTCGACGGAGGGGTAACGACCCTCGGGGTGTGCCCCGAACCCCTACAGTCCCCTCATGGAGGACGAGCCATGCCGCATCGAGATCGCGCTGCCCGAGGTGGACCTCGTCGCGCTCACCTGGGGCGACCCCGGGGCGCCGCTGGCACTGTGCCTGCACGGCTTCCCCGACACCGCGCGCACCTGGCGCCACCTCGGCCCGGCGCTCGCGACGGCCGGCTTCCACGTCGTAGCGCCGTACACCCGCGGCTACGCGCCCTCGGGCCTGGCCCGCGACGGCGGGTACGCCGTGACGGCGCTGATGCACGACGCCGTGGCGATCCGCGAACGACTGCACTCCTCGGGCGATGCCGTCCTCGTCGGCCATGACTGGGGCGGCATCACCGCACAGGGCCTGGCGGCCGATCCCGGCCAGCCGTTCACGCGGGTCGTCTCGCTGGCGGTCCCGCCGCTGTGGGCGATGTCGGAGGCCATCGGGGAGCGGCTGCCGCGCTCGGTGCTCACCCTCCTCGGCCAGACCCGGCGGAGCTGGTACATCGGCTTCAACCAGCTCCCGGCCCTGCCCGAGCACTGGCTGGAGCCGTTGGTCCGGCGGCTGTGGCGCTCCTGGTCGCCCGGGTACGACGCCGCGGACGACCTGCCCGACGTACTGACCGCTCTCAGCGAGCCGGCCCATCGCCGCGCCGCGGTCGGCTACTACCGAGCGCTGCGGAGGACCCGGCGAGACGCCGTGTGGCTGCGATCGCCCGCGGTGCCCACGCTCTATCTGCACGGCGAGGACGACGGCTGTCTCTCACCGGCCCTGTCGAGCATGGCGGGCTCGGGCGGTGTGCCCGGCGCCGGGCACTTTCTCCACCTGGAACAGCCCGCTCGGGTCAATGCGGCGGTGGTCGACTTCCTGACATGATGTGCGCTGGTGGCCAGACGGCCACCTCGACAACTCGAAAGGCGCCCAAGCCATGTCGTTCTGGGACATCATCTGGTTCATCGTCGTGACCTTCGCCTTCGTGGCACTGCTGATGATCATGTTCACGATCATCGGAGACCTGATCCGCGACAAGAGCACCTCCGGCCTGGCCAAGGCCATCTGGTTCATCGCGTTGATCCTGCTGCCGTGGCTCACCGCGTTCGTCTACCTGATCGTCCGCGGCAGCAGCATGGCCGAGCGCCGCGCGGCGGACGTCACCGAGCTGCAGAAGGCCCAGGAGTCCTACATCCGCTCGGTGGCCGGCGGCGGTGGCACCTCGGCCGCGGAGCAGATCCAGCAGGCCAAGGCACTGCTGGACTCCGGCGCCGTCAACCAGCAGGAGTACGAGGCGCTGAAGGCCAAGGCGCTGGCCTGAGCGACAGCTCGATCAGGGCCGTCCGGGGCGCTCAGCACCGGGCGGCCCTGTCGCGTCAGCCGCTGTCGCCGAAGCGGGCCGGGCGCTTCTCCAGGAACGCCTGCACGCCCTCCCGCCCGTCCGGCTCGGCGATCCGGGCCCGGATCGAGGCGGTCTCGGCGCGCAAGGCTCGCTCGGGGGCGGCGTCGGCGGTCTCGCGCAGCAGCCGCTTGGTCTCCGCGAACGCGGTGGCCGGGCCGTCGCGCAGCGTCGCCACGACCTTCTCCACGACCGACTCCAGCTCCTCGTCGTCTGCTACGCGGGCGACGAGGCCGGCGGCATGCGCCTCCTCAGCGGTGATCAGGTCGTTGAGCAGCGCGAGCCGCAGCGTCCGGTGCAGGCCGAGGCTGTGCACCAGCAGACTGCTCCCGCCGTCGGGAGTGAGCCCGACCTTGGTGTAGCCCAGGGTGAAGGCGGCCGAGCGCGCTGCCACCACGACGTCCGCGGCCGCGGCCAAGGGGAAGCCCGCACCCGCGGCGACCCCCTGCACCACGCTGACCACGACGGCCGGACAGCGCTGCAGCTCGGCGACGACCCGGTGCAGGGCATCGGCGAGGTCGTCGATGAGCACCGCCGGGTCCTCGGCGTCAGCGAAGGCGGCCAGGTCACCGCCCACGCTGAAGAACCGCCCGGTGGAGCGCAGCACGATCACGTGGGCAGGCTCCCGCTGCGCGCGTCGTACGGCGGCATGGAGGTCGGCCACGGAGACCAGGTGGATGGGATTGCCGCGGTCGCCCTCGGTCAGGGTGAGCGTCGCGACGCCGGAATCGAAGGAGTAGTCGACGGTGGACACAGCTCGACAGCCTCGCACAGGGCGATCCCCGGTGCGAGGCGGGTCGGCTGGTGGCCTCTAGGCGATCATCGCGCCTACCGCGATGAAGCCTGTGCAGAGCACCATCAGCAGGGCCAGCAACGGCAGCACGAACCGCAGGTACTGGTCGTAGCGCACCCGGGCCAGCGCCAGACCGCCCATGACGACCGCCGAGGTCGGGGTGATCAGGTTGACCACGCCGGAGGCCGACTGGAAGGCGGTCACCACGATCGCCCGCGGCACGTCGGCGAAGTCGGCCAGCGGCGCGAGGATCGGCATGGCCAGGGCGGCATGTCCGGAGGTCGACGGCACCAGGAACGCCAGCGGCACGTTGACCAGGAACATCAGCGCCCCGAAGACGCCTGAGGACGTGCTGCTGACCGCGTCCTCCATGGCGTGCAGCACCGTGTCGGTGATCTGCGAGTTGTTCATGATGACGGTGACCCCGCGGGCCAGCACGATGATCAGGCCGACGCCGATGAAGTCGCCCGCGCCGCGCATGATCGTGTCGGTCAGCGTCTTCTCGTTCATGCCGCCGATGAGGCCCACGACCAGCGACATCACCAGGAAGAGCGCGGCCAGCTCGGGGAAGTACCAGTCCAGCTGCCAGCCGAAGCTGTCCGCGTCGGTTCCGTGGATGACCTGGGCCCAGGGCACGATCGCGAAGATCATGAAGGCGAACGTGAAGGCCACCACGGCCAGCACGCCCTTCTGGCGACCGGTCAGCGTCGGCACCTCGTCCATCCCGTGCACGGCCAGCTCGGTGTCGCCCTCCTTCTGCCCTACCAGCGACCGGCTCGGGTCGGCCTTGACCCTGCGGGCGTAGCGGAGGACGAACCAGATGCCGACCGGGACGAGCAGGAGGTACATCACGAACCGCAGGCCGATGCCGTCGCCGATCGAGATGTCGGCGGAGTCGGAGGCCACGCCGGTCGCGAACGGGTTGACCGTCGAGGCGAGCACGCCGACGCCCGCGCCGACCAGGATCGTGGCGGCGGCGACCATCCGGTCGTAGCCCAGGCTCAGCATCAGCGGTACGACGAGCGCGTAGAAGCCCAGCGTCTCCTCGGCCATCCCCTCGGTGGTCCCGCCGATGGAGAAGATCACCATCAGCAGGGCGATGACGACCATGCCGCGGGTGCGGTAGCGGTGGGCGATGCGGGCCACGCCGTTGTCGATCGCGCCGGTGCGCATCGCCAGCGTGATGAAGATGCCGATCGCCAGCACGAAGAGGAAGACGCCCGCGGCGCCGTACAGCTCACCGGACTCGTAGGGCCCGATGAAGCCGCCGTCGCTGGCCTTGACGCCGTAGAGACCGTTGATCGGGGACAGGAAGAGCTGCATCACCCGATCCGTGAAGCTCAGACCGGCGTCCACGTGCTCGTAGCTGCCCGGGATGGGACGGCCGGTCGCCTCGGCGATCTTGTAGGCGCCGGTGGGGATGACGAACGCCAGCACCCACACGGCGATCGTCACCACGAACAGCACCGTGAACGCGCTGGGGAACCTGAACCGGCGTGGTCGGTCCTCCTCCCCCTTCCCGGGTAGCGGAGTGGTGCTCTGGATCTCGCTCATCTCGGTGCCTCCTCGGCCTCCTCGTCGTACCCCGCAGCTCCCAGACAACCCCCGAGCGCCGCCGAGCGCAGCGGCCGAACGTCGGTGCAGGCGGGACCTTCGCCCCTCGCCGGTCATACCGGTAAGACGGAGGGTGGAGACGACGACGCATGAGGAGGAACCATGACGCTGCACGTGGACTCGGAGGTCGGCACCCTCCGGCAGGCGATCCTGCACCGGCCCGACCTGGAGCTGAAGCGGCTGACCCCGACCAACAAGGACGACTACCTCTTCGACGACGTGCTCTGGGTCAAGCGCGCCAAGCAGGAGCACGACGCCTTCGCCGAGGCCCTCCGCGATCTCGGCGTCCGGGTCCACCTGCTCGACGACCTGCTCCGCGAGACCCTCGCGATCCCCGAGGCCCGCGCCGAGATCCTCGGGCGGACCCTGGACGAGCTGGTCTACGGCCCGATGGCGGTCGACGCGCTGCACAGCATCTTCGCCGGGTTCGACGACGACACCCTGGCGACGTACCTGATCGGCGGGATGACCAAGCGCGAGCTGCTGGAGCACGTCGAGGAGCCGCGGTCCGTCGTGGTGCAGGCGCTCGGCCTCGACGACCTGCTGCTGACGCCCCTGCCCAATCACCTCTTCACCCGGGACACCTCGGCCTGGATCTACGACGGGGTCTCGATCAACTCGATGCGCAAGCGGCCCCGGATGCGCGAGACCGTCCACTACGAGGCGATCTACCGCTGGCACCCGCTCTTCGGCGACGGCACCCTCGACGCTGGCAGTCTCGGCGCCGGCCGAGCGGGCTTCCGGATCTGGTCCGAGGGCGTGGCGAACGGCGCGGCGACCGCCGAGGGCGGCGACATGCTGGTGCTCGGCCGCAACGCGGTGCTGATCGGGATGAGCGAGCGAACCACGCCGCAGGGCGTCGAGCGCCTGGCCCAGCGGCTCTTCGCGGCAGGGAGCGCCTCGAGGATCGTCGCGCTCGCGATGCCCAAGAAGCGCGCCTTCATGCACCTCGACACGGTGATGACGATGGTCGACGAGACCACCTTCACCCAGTACGCCGGCCTCGGCATGCTGCCGTCGTACACGATCGAGCCGGGGGACGAGGGTATCGGCGGCAAGTCCTTGCGAATCACCAGTCACCCGCCGGAGGACATGCACCGGGCGATCGCCGATGCCCTGGGGCTGGACCGGATCGAGGTGCTCACCCCCACCCAGGACGTCCACGCCGCGGAGCGGGAACAATGGGACGATGGCTGCAACGTGCTGGCCGTCCGGCCGGGCGTCGTGGTCGCCTACGAGCGCAACGTCACCACCAACACCCACCTCCGCAAGCACGGCATCGAGGTGGTCACCATCCAGGGCAGCGAGCTCGGCCGGGGCCGCGGTGGCCCACGCTGCATGACCTGCCCGATCGAACGCGAAGGAATCTGACGATGACCCTGACGACGGACCTCCGGGGACGCCACTTCCTCAAGGAGCTCGACTTCACCCCGGAGGAGTGGAAGAGCCTGCTCGACCTCGCCGCCGAGCTGAAGGCCGCCACCAGGGAGGGCCGTGAGGAGCAGCGCCTGCGCGGCCGAGTGATCGCGCTGGTCTTCGAGAAGACCTCGACCCGCACCCGCTGCGCCTTCGAGGTGGCCGCCTTCCACCAGGGCGCCCACGTCACCTACCTGGACCCGTCCGGCTCGCAGATGGGCCACAAGGAGTCGGTCGCCGACACCGCCCGAGTGCTAGGCCGCTACTACGACGGGATCGAGTACCGCGGCGCCGCCCACCGCAACGTGGAGATCCTGGCCGAGCACGCCGGGGTACCGGTGTGGAACGGGCTGACCGACGACTGGCACCCCACGCAGATGCTCTGCGACCTGCTCACCATGCGCGAGCACGCCGGTCTTCTCAGCGAGCGGGGCAAGGCCGACCGGGAGATCTCCTTCGCCTACCTGGGCGACGCCCGCAACAACGTGGCCAACTCGCTGCTGGTCGGCGGCGCGATGATGGGCATGGACGTGCGGATGGTGGCGCCGAGATCGCTGTGGAACCACGAGCACGTCATCGACAGTGCCCGCGAGGTGGCCGCCGGCACCGGCGCACGCATCACCCACACCGAGGACGTCGCCGAGGGCGTCCGCGGCGTCGACTTCCTCTACACCGACGTCTGGGTCTCCATGGGCGAGCCCGCCGAGGTCTGGGACGAGCGGATCGCGTTGCTCACGCCGTACCAGGTCAACGCGGAGGTACTGGACGCCACGGGCAACCCGGAGGTGAGGTTCCTGCACTGCCTGCCGGCCTTCCACGACCGCAACACCAAGGTCGGTGAGGACCTCTACCAGCGCACCGGTCTCTCCGCCCTGGAGGTCACCGACGAGGTGTTCGAGGGACCGGCGTCGATCGTCTTCGACCAGGCCGAGAACCGGATGCACACCATCAAGGCGGTCCTGGTGGCCACCTTGGCCGGCTGAGAGGAGACGGCGATGGCGCACACCCGCTACGTCCTGGTGGGGACCGACGGGAGCGACGACAGCGAGCGGGCCGTCCGGTTCGCGATCGCCGAGGCCCGTCGCCGCGGCCTCCCCGTGCGGCTGGTGCACGTGCCGGCCGAGGCGCCGCCGCTGATATCGCTGGCGCCGGTCGTCCCGGCGTACGACGCCGACGCGGTGGCGCACGCATCGATGGCCTTCCTCGACGATGCGGTCCGCACCGCCCGGAGCCGAGCGGGCGACGAGGTCGAGATCCAGGGCATCGTCCGGCACGGGCCCCGGGTGAGGGCGATCCTCGAGGCGGCCGAGCACGCCGGGCTGGTCGTGCTCGGCACCCGTTCCTCGCGCCTCAAGCGCATCCTCACCGGCTCCACCACGGCCGGCGTCGCCGGTCGCGCGCCCTGCCCGGTCGTCTGCGTCCCCGCCGACTGGGACGAGACCGCCGAGCACCTGCGGGTGGTGGCCGCCGTGGACGGCTCCCCCGCCACCGGGCCGGTCCTGGAGGCGGCCGTGGCCGCGGCGGAGGTGCGCGGCGGCGCCGGCAACCGGGCGACGGTCACGGTGCTGCACGCGTGGCAGCCCCGCCCGACGTACGACGACGTGATCGAGGCCGAGCGCGCCTCCGGCAATTGGCAACGCGACAGCGAGCGGATGCTCGCCGAGCTCACCGCCGGGATCCGGTCCGACCACCCCGGCCTCGCACTGGTCCTCTCCGCGCGGTTCGAGCCGACCGCGGAGGCCCTGGTGGAGGCGTCGCGGAGCGCCGACCTGCTCGTCCTCGGCCGCCGCGGTCATGGCGCGCCCTTCGGGCTGTCCCTGGGATCGGTGGCCCGCTCGATGATCAGCCACGCCGCCTGCCCGGTGATGGTCGTCCCACCCGCCGAGGAGTGAGCGGATGCGCGCCTGGCGGGCAGTCGCAAGCAGCTATCCCCAGGCAGGCTCGTACGTCTCCGGGTGCGCGCAGTAGTCCTGGACGGCCCGGGCGAACTGAGCCGCGTGGTAGCCGTCGACGTAGCGATGGTCGAAGGTAGCGGTGATGATCATCGTCGGGCGGGCCACCACCCGGCCGGCGACCGCGGCGGGGCGCTGGGTGACGGCGCCGACGCAGACCAGGACGGGCACTCGGTAGTAGGCCGCGAGCGGCGAGTAGGCGTGCACGACGCCCCACATCCCGACCGAGGT
This sequence comes from uncultured Marmoricola sp., assembly GCA_964613165.1. GTDB lineage: Bacteria > Actinomycetota > Actinomycetes > Propionibacteriales > Nocardioidaceae > Marmoricola. Next base: position 3,905 of record CAZTHV010000035.1, on the reverse strand, counting down.
CACCATCGCGCTGCCGAAGGCCTGCCGGCGGATGCCGAGCGCGGGCAGGTCGAGGTTGAGGTCGGAGGAGAGAACGGCGGAGAGCCGGAGCACCACGCCCAGCACCCGGGGTGGGAGCAGGTCGAACATCCGCTTGACCCGGCCGAACTCGGCATCGGTCCCGGTGGCCACGGCCCGTGCGCCACGACCGAGCTCCCGGGCGATCTCGACGGCGGACTTCCGGTCCGCGTCGGTGACCTTGATCCCGGTCAGGTCCTCGCCCCCGCCGGCCGAGACGATGAAGAAGACGTCGATGCTCTCCCGCGGATACTCACGACCCCGCACGAGCCGCGCCCGCAGATGAGGGACCTCGGCCAGCCCGTGGGCGACCGCGCGACCCACCAGATGGGTCATCGTGACGTGGTCCCCGGTGTGCTCGCGTATCTGCTCGATGTGCTCCAGCAGAGTCCCGGCATCGACCTCCATCTCGCCGAAGAACTGCGGATCGGCCGGTGGTCCCCACGTCGAGCCGGCGAGCTTGCGCCACCCGTGCAGTCGTCGTGCCATGGGGACTCCCTTCCTCTCCCGCCAGCATGACGACGACACATCCGGAAGGACAGAGCCGAGAGTCCTGTCCCTCGGGGACCGGAGTGCACTACGTTGACCGCATGATCCGGTTCCTGTGGCGCACCGTCGTCTTCCTCGCCTCGGCCGCCATCGGGCTCGTGGTGGCCTCGCTGGTGCTCGACGACTTCCACATCAGCACGCGCGGCTTCATCATCACCGTGGTGATCTTCGCGGTGCTCCAGTCCATCCTGCAGCCGTTCCTGCTCAAGGTGGCACTGAAGAACGCGACCGCGTTCACCGGCGGCATCGGCCTGGTGTCGACGTTCGTCGCTCTGCTGATCACCAGCTGGGTGGGCGACTCACTGCGGATCGACGGGGTGGTGACCTGGATCCTGGCGACGCTGATCGTCTGGCTGGTCACCGCGGTCGCGACTCTGCTGGTGCCCTTCGTGCTGGTCCGGTCGGGCGTCGAGAGCCTGCGCGAGCGGCGCGGCTGACTCCTCCGGGCGGTTGACCGAGGCCTCCGCGGCCTCCTCCGCGGCGGCGAGCGCGTCCTCGCCGACGGTACGACGCCAATAGACCAGCGCGCCGCAGCCCAGCAGCATCGGGCCGCCGAGCGTGACCAGACGGTAGAGCACCAGCCCGGCCAGCACGGCCGCCTCGTGCTCGTGACCGGCCACGGCGATGTAGGCGGCCAGCAGGGCGCTGTCCAGGATGCCCAGGCCCTGCAGCGGGCCGATCGTCAGTGGGAAGAGCACCAGGAACGAGCCCACCACCGCCAGCAGCGGGAGGTCCTCGGCGGGAACGCCGACGAAGCGCATCGCGGCGACCACGATCAGCGAGTCCACGACCGTCATCAGCGCCAGCCCGATCAGCGCCCGTGGGATCGCCCACGCGAACCGGTCGGCGATGTGGTTGCGGAAGTCCAGGATCTTGTCCGCCCACACCTCCGGGTCCACGCTCTTCTTGAACCGCTGCACCAGCCGGCCGGCCCTCCGGCCGATCGCCGAGGCCATCTCGGCACTGCGAGCGGCCAGCTGAGTCATCACGAAGAGCGACCCGCCCGCCAGCACACACACCAGCGCGATCGTGAGGTACGTCGCGTTGAAGCCGATCGCGAGATAGGCCACGAAGCCCAGCAGCGGCACCACGAGACGGTTGATGTAGAACGCCAGCACGTTCATCGTCGCGCCGGCCAGACCGCGGGCCGGATCGATCCCCCAGGTGTGGAAGATCTTGATCCGCAGCACCATGTCCGACGGTGGCGGCGCGACCATCGAGATCAGCGCCGCGGCCTGGTCGCTGGTGGTCGCGCGAGTGAGCGAGAGCTCGGGGAGGAAGAGCGAGAGCGGGCGGGCGTTGAGCACCTGGCGCACGATGAGCATGCCGAACAGCGCGAGCAGCTGCCACCAGGTGACCTTGCCGATCGCGTCGACGACCAGCCCCCAGTCGATCCGCTCGATCAGCCCGGCGACGACGTACACGCAGCCGATGCCCAGGGCGACGATCGCCGCCGCCCTCAGCCAGGTACGCGAGCGAGGGACGGCGGACGCCTCGCCGACACGGTCGGCGAGGCTCTCGAAGTCACTCATGGAGTCGTGCAGCCCCGATCAGTAGTCGACCGCGTCGCGGATGATCGGGCAGGTCATGCAGTGCCCGCCGCCGCGTCCGCGGCCCAACTCGGCACCGACGATGGTAATCACCTCGACGCCGGCCTTGCGCAGCAGGGAGTTGGTCAGCGTGTTGCGGTCGTAGGTGAACACCACGCCGGGCTCCAGCGCCACGGCGTTGTTGCCGCTGTCCCACTGCTGCCGCTCGGACTGGTAGACGTCGCCGCCGGTCGGGATCTCCCGCAGCGCGGACAAGCCCAGGGACTCCGCGACCACGTCGAGGAAGCGCTTGTCGCCCTCGTCGGCGATGTCGACGCTGCTCTCCTTGTCGCCGGGACGCAGCGAGAAGGAGTGGATGCCGTCGACGATGGCCGGGTAGTAGGTGACGATGTCGCGGTCGGCGAAGGTGAAGACGGTGTCCAGGTGCATCGCCGCGCGCAGCTTGGGCATCCCGGCCACCACCACCCGCTCGGCGGCTCCCTGCGCGAAGAGCGCCTGGGCGACCTGGGTGATCGCCTGACGCGAGGTCCGCTCGCTCATCCCGACCAGGACGACCCCGTTGCCGATCGGCATCACGTCGCCGCCCTCGAAGGAGGCCTGACCCCAGTCCCGCTCCGGGTCGCCCCACCACACCGTCGCGCCGACGTAGTCGGGGTGGAAGGCGTAGATCGCCTTGTAGAGCAGGGTCTCGTCGTGCCGGGCCGGCCAGTAGAGCGGGTTCATGGTCAGTCCGCCGTAGAGCCAGCAGGTGGTGTCACGGGTGTAGAGCGTGTTGGGCAGGGGCCGCATCAGGTACTCGCGGGCGCCCAGCGACTCCCGGGCCAGGGTGACGTACGGCGAGCGGAAGTCCTCGGGCAGATCGTTGGTGGCCAGGCCGCCGATGAGGAACTCCGCCAGCTCCCGCGAGCTCAGCGTCTCCAGATAGGACCGGGTCGGATCGACGAGCCCGATGCCGACCTCGTTGGGGACGATCTTGCGGTCCAGGATCCAGTCGCGCGCGCCGGGCAGGTCCAGGGTCTGGGCGAGCAGGTCGTGCAGCTCGACCACGTCGACGCCGCGGTTGATCATCTTGTTGACGAAGTCGGCGTGGTCGCGCTGCGCGTTCTCCACCCACATCACGTCGTCGAAGAGCAGGTCGTCGTTGTTGCTCGGGGTGAGCCGGCGGTGGGCCAACCCCGGCGCGCAGACCAGGACCTTGCGCAGTCTGCCCACCTCGGAGTGGACGCCGTAGCCGGCTGCCGGGTTCTCGCTCATTGGTTCGCTGCCTTTCGAGGGTGGACGTGGAGGGTCAGATGGTGATCCGGCCCGTGACGAGACTGAAGACGCCGAAGACCCCGCCGGTGACGATCACCACGAAGAGGGCGATCTCGGTCGGCGTGAACAGCCGGCGGCCGTGCTCGCTGCGCGCCTTCACGTAGAGGATCGTGGCCGGGGCGAGCAGCACCGTGGAGAGCAGCAGGAACTTCAGCCCGGCGGCGTCGAAGAGGAACATCGTGTACGCCGTCGCGATGCCCGCGATGATCGTCTCGCGGCGGCGTACACCGGCCGAGACGCTCTCGTAGGACTCCCCGGTCAGGCCGAGCTTGAGCGCGTACGCCGCGGCCAGGAAGTAGGGGATCAGCGCGAGGCTGGTGCACAGGTCGAGCATGAAGTTCAGCGCGTCGGTGACCACCAGGGTCAGTCCGAGCAGGCCCTGCACCGCCAGCGAGGTGACCACCAGCGCGGTGGTCGGGGTGCCCTTGTCGTTCT
>CAZTHV010000034.1:0-15806 GCA_964613165.1 uncultured Marmoricola sp. | reverse complement strand
CATGACCTTCCGCACGGTGGTGCGCGAGGTGGCGCTGAGCCAGGGCATCTGGGCGACCTTCATGCCCAAGCCGTTCAGCCGGCACCCGGGCTCGGGGATGCACACGCACCTGTCGCTCTTCGAGGGCGACCGCAACGCCTTCTTCGAGGCCGGCGCGGAGTACCAGCTCTCCAAGACCGCCCGGCACTTCATTGCCGGGATCCTGCACCACGCCGCGGAGATCACCTGCGTGACCAACCAGTGGGTCAACTCCTACAAGCGGCTGATCGGCGGCGACGAGGCGCCCTCCTACATCTGCTGGGGGCACAACAACCGCTCGGCGATGGTCCGGGTCCCGATGTACAAGCCCAACAAGGGCCAGTCCACCCGGATCGAGCTGCGCACCCTGGACTCCGCGTGCAACCCCTACCTCGCCTACGCTGTGGTGCTCGCGGCCGGGCTCAAGGGGCTCAAGGAGGGCTACGAGCTGCCGCGGGAGACCGAGGACGACGTGTGGGCGCTCAACGAGCGCGAGCGCAAGGCACTCGGCCTGGAGCAGCTGCCCAAGAGCCTGCACGACGCGATCGCCATCGCTGAGCGCTCCGAGCTGCTGGCCGAGACGCTGGGCGAGCACGTCTACGACTTCTTCCTGCGCAACAAGCGGCAGGAGTGGGAGGAGTACCGCGGCGAGGTCTCCGCCTTCGAGCGCGACCGGATGCTGCCGGTCCTCTGAGCTCCCCGAGTCCTCGACGATGAGCCGGCCGGCGTACAAGACGGCGCGCAGCGGCCTGATCAGGCTGGGCTTCGCCGACAGCGAGCGCGCCGCGGAGCAGCTCGCGCTGCTGGGCGACGACGCCGAGCCGATGCTCGCGCTGCTGGGCAGGAGCGCGGACCCGGACCTCGCGCTGGACGCCCTGCTCCGGCTGCGGGACGCGGCGACCGACGGGCCCGCGCTGATCGAGGCGGTGCGCGACGACGAGGGCACGGCGATGCGACTGCTGCGCGTCCTCGGGATGAGCGAGGCGCTCGGTGACCACCTGGTCCGGCATCCCGAGCAGTGGCACGAGCTGACCGACCCGACCCTCGGCTCGACCCGCCCCACCGCGCAGGCGCTGCGCGCGGCGCTCCTGACCGCGGTCTGCGCCGACCCGGCGGACGCCGCTCCGGTGGCCACCCTTGCTCACGCCGAGGCGATGGACGCGCTGCGCGTGGAGTACCGCCGGCTGCTGCTGCGGCTGGCCAGCCGGGACCTGGCTCACGATCTCGGCATCGACGACGTGGCCGCCGAGCTCTCCGACCTCGCGGCCGGCACGCTGGAGGCGGCGCTCGCCGTCGCGCGGGCCAAGGTCGGACCGGACGCGGCTCGCTGCCGGCTCGCGGTCATCGGCCTGGGCAAGTGCGGTGGCCACGAGCTGAACTACGTCAGCGACGTCGACGTGATCTTCGTGGCCGAGCCGGTTCACGGGTCGCCCGGGGGCGAGGACGAGCAGGCGGCGCTGCGGATCGCCACCCAGCTGGCCTCGTGCCTGATCCAGGTGTGCGGCGACCACACCGCGGAGGGCACCATCTGGCCGGTCGACGCGGCGCTGCGCCCCAAGGCGGGTCCGCTGGTGCGGACGTTGGCCAGTCACCGCGGCTACTACGAGCGCTGGGCGAAGACCTGGGAGTTCCAGGCGCTCCTCAAGGCGCGTCCGGTGGCCGGGGACCGCGCGCTGGGACAGGAGTACGTCGCCACGATCGCGCCGCTGGTCTGGCATGCCGCGGACCGGGAGGGCTTCGTCGAGGAGGTCCAGGCGATGCGACGGCGGGTGCTGGAGAGCATCCCCGCCCAGGAGGCCGGACGCCAGCTCAAGCTCGGCGCCGGCGGCCTGCGAGACGTGGAGTTCGCCGTCCAGCTGATGCAGCTGGTCCACGGCCGCACCGATGAGCGGATCCGTCCGTCGGCGACGCTGAGCGCGCTGGCCCGGCTCATCGAGGGCGGGTACGTCGGCCGCGAGGACGGTCAGTCGCTGCACGCGGCGTACGCCTTCCTGCGGACGCTGGAGCACCGCATCCAGCTCTACCGGCTGCGGCGTACCCACGTGGTGCCCGACGACGAGGAGTCGCTGCGCCGGCTGGGCCGGTCGCTGGGCCACTTCAAGGACCCGGTCGCGGCGCTGGAGGACGAGTGGCGTCACCATCGCCGCGAGGTGCGCCGGTTGCACGAGAAGCTCTTCTACCGCCCCCTGCTCGCCGCGGTCGCGCGGATCCCCGGGGACGGGGCGCGGTTGACCACCGAGGCGGCCCGCGAGCGGCTGGCCGCGCTCGGGTATGCCGACCCGCTGGCCGCGCTGCGCCATCTGGAGGCGCTCACCGACGGGGTGTCCCGGACGGCCGCGATCCAGCGCACGCTCCTGCCGGCGCTGCTGGGCTGGTTCGCCGACGCACCCGACCCCGACGCCGGGCTCTTCGGCTTCCGGCGCATCTCCGAGGCGCTGGGCAGCACTCCGTGGTACCTCAAGATGCTGCGCGACGAGGGCGAGACCGCGCAGCGGCTGGCGCAGGTCCTGGCCACCAGCCGGTACGCCACCGACCTGCTCGAGCGGGAGCCGGAGGGTGTGAAGATCCTGGGCGAGGGCGAGCTGCGGCCGCTGACGCGCGAGGCCATCCGGACCGAGATGGTGGCCAACGCCTCGCGACGCGACGACGCGGAGGAGGCGGCGCGGAGCATCCGGGCCGTCCGCCGCCGGGAGCTGCTGCGGATCAGCGCGGCGGACATCTGCCTGCCCTTCGGGGCCGCGGAGGTGGGCTACGCGCTCACCGACCTGACCACCGCCACGCTGGACGCGGCCCTGGGGGTGGCGATCCGCGCGGTCGAGCGGGAGCGTGGCACGGACCTGCCGACCCGTCTGGCGATCATCGCGATGGGCCGGTACGGCGGTCACGAGCTGGGCTACGGCAGCGATGCGGACGTGATGTTCGTGCACGACCCGCTGCCCGGTGCCGATGCCGGCCAGGCCGCGTCGATGGCGCAGGCGGTCGCCCTGGAGCTGCGCCGGCTGCTGGCACTGCCGGGCACCGACCCGGCTCTGGAGGTGGACGCCGACCTCCGGCCGGAGGGCAAGCAGGGGCCCCTGGTGCGCACGCTGGAGGCCTACGCGGCGTACTACGCCAAGTGGTCGGCGGTGTGGGAGGCGCAGGCGCTGCTGCGGGCGGAGCCGGTGGTGGGCGACGCCGACCTGCTGCGCCGCTTCGCCGAGCTGATCGATCCGCTGCGCTACCCGGAGACTGGCCTGAGCGCGGACGACCTGGTGGAGATCCGGCGGATCAAGGCGCGCGTGGACGAGGAGCGGCTGCCGCGCGGCGCCGACCCGACGACCCACGTCAAGCTCGGCCGTGGCGGTCTCGCCGACGTGGAGTGGACCATCCAGATGCTCCAGCTCCGGCATGCCGGGCGGCTGCCGGACCTGCGGACGACCAAGACGCTGGACGCGCTGGCGGCCGCGGTGGAACACGACCTGATGGAGCCCGCGGATGCCGAGGCGCTGGCGGCCGCGTGGCGTCTGGCCAGCCGGCTGCGCAACGCGGCGGTCTTGGTGCGTGGCAGGCCCACGGACCAGCTGCCGACCGACCCGCGTGAGCGCGCCGCGGTGGCCCGTCAGCTGCGCTACGCCCCGGGGGAGAGCACGATGATGGTGAACGACTACCAGCGGGCGGCACGCCGCTCCTTCGCGGTGGTCGACCGGCTCTTCTGGGGATGAGCGGATCGGTCGTGCCCGAGCTGTCGGCGGGTCTGAGGAGGCCGTGCCGTGTCCGTCTCCTCGGGCTCACTCGTCGATGTTGAGCTGGGAGAGCTTCCACGAGGCGATCTCGAACCGCTCCTGCCGGCTCAGTGCCGCGAACGGCTCGGTCATCTCGATGTCGTAGCCCGACACCTCGGCCGCGTCGTGGATCGGCACGACGGTGTGCACCACGCGGTCCCCGTAGAAGTGCAGCATGGTGAAGGCCTGGTGGGCGTCCGTCGCGGAGAGCAGACGCTGGTCGGGTGCCAGCTCGCTGGTGTAGCAGGTCGCCGACGCCACCGACACCGGCACGCCCGCGAAGGTCGAGTACGACGTGAAGTGGATGTGACCCCCGACGATCGCCCGGACGTCGGTGCCCTCGACGACCGCGGCCAGCGGCTCCTGGTCGAGCAGCTCGATGGTCTCCGCTACCCGCAGCATCGGCATCGGAATCGGCGGGTGGTGCATCGCCAGCACGGTGCCGTGCGGCGCCGGCTCGGCGAGCACCTCGGCCAGCCAGGTGAGCTGCGTCTCGCGCAGCTCGCCGTGGTGCCAGCCCGGGACGCTGGTGTCCAGGGAGACGACCCGGAGTCCGTCGACGTCGTACACCCGGTCCTGGACGGCGTCGGAGTCCTCGCCGAAGAGGCCGGCGGAGTAGGCCGGTCGCTCGTCGTGGTTGCCGATGACCCAGACGACCTGCGCGCCGATCCGCTCGGCCACCGGCTCGACCAGCTCACGCAGGCGGGCATATGCCTCGGGCTCGCCCTTGTCGGCGAGGTCACCGGTGAAGACCAGCGCGTGGGGCGCGGGGTCGAGCCGCTCCAGGCGGGTGAGTGCGAGCCGGAGGCGCTGGTCGGTGTCGATCGCGCCGTACTGCAGCCGGCCGCCGGCGAGCAGGTGCGGATCGCTCAGATGGGCGACGACGTGGCGAGGGTCGGGGTACTGGCCGTACTGCTCCACCGGGTCAGGCTACGAGGTGACCTCCGCATTTGGCGGCTCAGGGCTTGGATCTCGACGGCCCTCGATTGCGCCACACCTCGTGCGGGTATCTCGTGCCGGCGGGTACGAGGAGGGAGGCAGGGAATGAGGCTGAGGACGGTCTCCTGTCAGCAGCCGGGGTGGCGGCGACTCAGGCACGGCCGCGGCTTCCGGTACGTCGACCAGGACGGGGCTGCGCTGAGCGCCGAGGACGTGGCGCGAGTGCGCGAGCTGGTGATCCCTCCGGCCTGGACGGACGTCTGGATCTGCCCTCATCCGCGCGGCCATCTCCAGGCAGTGGGCACGGACGTCGCGGGGCGGCGTCAATACCTCTACCATCCCGGCTGGCGCGAGCAGCGGGACCTGGAGAAGTTCGACCGGGTGACGAGGATGGCGGCCACCCTGCCCGGCGTACGCCGCAAGCTCCGCCACCAGCTGCGTGCCGAGCCGGGCGACGAGCTCGTCGAGCGGCGGCGGATGCTCGCCGCCGCGGTGCGGCTGATCGACCTCGGCTTCTTCCGTCCGGGCTCGGACGCGTCCGCCGTCGAGAACGGCAGCCACGGGCTGACCACGCTCGAGCGACGCCATGTCCGCCGGCGGAGCGGCGGCATCGTCTTCGAGTTCGAGGGCAAGGCGGGCGTCGAGCACGAGGTCTTCGTCGGCGACCCCGACATCGTGCCGCTCGTTCTCCGTGCGCGGCGGCGGCGCTCCGCGGACGAGCGGGTGCTGGCCTCCAAGGTCGCCGGCCGCTGGCGACCGGTGACGCCGGAGGAGGTCAACGAGCACATCCGCGAGCTCACCGGCCTCGACGTGACCGCCAAGGACCTCAGGACCTGGCACGCGACCGTGACCGTGGCGGTCGAGCTGGCCGACGGGCCGGTGGCGAAGAGCGCGACGGTACGGAAACGGAGGGTCCGTGAGGCGGTGGTCGTGGCGGCCGAGCTCCTGGGCAACACCCCTACGGTCGCGCGGGCGTCGTACGTCGACCCGAGGATCCTCGATCTCTACGAGGCCGGGACCGTGCTCGACCCGGTTCCCGGCGGGCCGGACGCGCTCGACCGCGCGGTCTCGGCGCTGCTCGCGAGCTGATCGCCGGGGCAGCATGCGCGCTCGCGCAGCCGCCGACGGGAGGGCCGCTCGGGAACCCAGGTCTCGGCCCCGGTCTCCGAGGCGGTCAGTCGCCCGGCCACTCGCCGGTCCACCTCTGGAAGAGCCGGGCGCCGCCACGGTCGACGGCGGCCTTGACGGCCGCGAAGACCGCTCCCTGCAGCGCGGCGACGAGGATGACCTGACCGGCGCCGTACTCCGACTGCAGTGCGCCCGGCGCATCGCCGACCCCCTGCGGAGAGGCACGCCGCCAGACCCGCTTGAAGATCTGGCCGGCGACAAGGCCGCCGACGATGCTCCCGGCCAGGCCGACCGGCCGGTAGAGCATCCGTGCCGACCTCGATGACCTCTGCTCCCTGCTCATCCGGCACTCACCCGGCCTCCCGCGTCGATGTCCATGAGGGGCAGTTACCCGCGACAGCCGGCCACACACGCGGACGATTGGACAGCCGCCTCGCGGGCACTGGGGAGGCATGAGCGAGAGCACCCCCGATCAGAACGACGAGCCGGACCAGGACGCCGGGCCCCCGGGCGACGGCGTCCACCCGCCTGGGCCCAACCCGGGCCCCGACCCCGATCCGGAGCCCGGCACCGCCGAGTGACCGCTCAGGCAGTGGGCGCCGCCGCCACCTTGTGGGTGCCGTCGCACCACGGGGCCCGCTGGCTGTAGCCGCAGACGCACAGCCCCACGACGGGCCGCTCGACGGGATGCACGGTGCCCTGCTCGTCCCGCACGGCGGTCGCGTGCCGGACGAGCAGGGGCCCGCGCGGCACCGGCTCGAGGTCGACCGGGCCGTCGGACTGGATCTGGTAGCGCGGCGTCATGCCGGGCAGGTACCCGGTGGGCGGGTGCGCATGCCGGTGGCGGTGAGTGCTCCATCGGCGAAGGGGTACTTGCCTGCCGACCGGCCGACAGGAGACACGATGCGACTTCCGCTGCCCCGAGGACCCCTGAGTCACGCGCTGACCGCCGCATTGCGCGACGAGGCGCCGGTGCCGGTGCGCGTCGGCGCGGTCGATGAGGAGGACCTGCAGGTCTCGCTCTGGGCGCTCTACGAGCAGCACTACCGGGGCTTCGAGGAGGTGGACCCGTTCCTGGAGTGGGACCCCGCCCTGCTCGCCCTCCGCCAGTCGCTGGAGCAGCGGTTCGAGGGTGCGCTCCGCCGGCGGGCCGGGGGACTGGTGGAGCGGGCGAGCGAGTCCGGCAGGACGATCGTCGAGCAGCTGCAGTGGCTCGCGGATCGTGAGGGTCCCGGCCTGCCGGCGTACCTGCACCGCGAGGCGACGCCGGCGCAGTGGGCCGAGTTCCTCTCGCTGCGCAGCGTCTATCACCTCAAGGAGTCCGATCCGCAGGCGTGGGTCGTGCCCCGGATCGCGGGCGGCGCGAAGGCGGCGCTGGCCGAGCTGCAGTACGACGAGTTCGGCGACGGCGTGGGGGAGCGGGTGCACCAGGAGCTCTTCGCCGCGGCCCTTGCCGGCGCCGGGCTCGACCCGGCGTACGGCGCGTACGTGAACGACGCCCCGGCGCATGTGCTGGCGGCCAGCAACGCGATGTCGCTCTTCGGGCTGCACCGCCGGCTGCGCGGTGCAGCCCTGGGGAACCTGGCCGCCTTCGAGATGACCAGCTCGCTGCCGTGCCGGCGCTACGCCCAAGGTGCTCAGCGCGTCGGGCTGGCGGCGGCCGTCGCGTACTACGAGGAGCACGTCGAGGCGGATGCCGTGCACGAGCAGCTGGCTGCTCGCTCGATCTGCGGACGTCTGGCCGAGGACGAGCCGGACCTGCGCGAGGACGTGCTGTTCGGTGCGGCCGTCTGTGTGGTGCTGGAACACGACTCGGGAGAGCGGATGCTGAGCGAGTGGGCCGAGGGCGGCTCGGCGCTCAGGCCTCGTCCCCGGCGGGCGGTGGCCTGACCGGCCAGTCCACATGCTGGATGGGTACCCGTCCAGATGCCGGAGCCTGCCGTTTCGGGTTGAGGACAGGATGGGTAAGACACCCGTAGCGTGGCTGGTGCGGGTCCAATCAACGGCCCATGGCACCAGGGCATCATCAGGAGCGATCCATGAGCATCGCCTTAGAAACCGCTACGCCCGAGCAGGGCGATCACAGCCCGGATAGGGCATCCAGGACACGCGAGCTGTTCGAACGCGCGTCGCACCTCCATGACGAGGCAGAGTGTGCCCGTCTCCATCAGGAGATCGTCGTACTCAACCTGGAGGTGGCAGACGCGCTCGCGTCGCGCTACTCGGGGCGAGGCCTCGATTCGGACGACCTGTGCCAGGTGGCGCGTCTGGCGCTGGTCCGGGTCGTGCCGCAGTTCCGGCCGGAGTACGGGAAGGACTTCCTCGTCTACGCCGTGCCGAGCATCGTCGGTGCGCTCCGCAAGCACTTCCGGGACACCGGCTGGACGATTCGTCCGCCCAGGCGCGTCCAGGAGGCTCATCAGGCCATCGGCCGGGCGGGTCCGGCGCTGGCACAGCTGCTCGGACGGGAGGCGACGATCGCCGAGCTCGGTGAGGAGACCGGGATCGGCGAGGAGACCCTCCGGGAGGCCTCGACCGCCAGCGACTGCTATGCGCCCGTCTCGCTGGACGCGGCGGTTCATCGCGACGCCGGCGATGCGGAGCGGACGCTCTCGAGCCTGGTCGGTGGCGAGGACCCGGAGTTCGACCGCAGCGAGGCCCGGATGATGCTCGAGCCGCTCATGGCCGGTCTGGAGCCTCGCGATCGCAAGGTCCTCGAGCTGCGCTTCGTGCGGGGCCTGACCCAGAGCGAGGTGGGCGAGCTGATCAGCGTCAGCCAGATGCAAGTGTCCCGGATCCAGTCGCGGATCCTCGCCGCGCTCCGAAGGCAGATCGGCGAGCTGCCCGACCAGCGGATGCTCGGCGCGGCCTGAGGCCGGCCTGAAGGACGCCAGAGAGCACGGCCGCCCGGTGACTCGATGGGCACCGGGCGGCCGTGTCGTCTCCTCGTCTCTCAGAGCAGGTCGTCGGTCTTCTCCTTGACCTTGTCCTTCACGTCCTCGATCTTGTCCTTGAGGCCGGCCTTCTTCCGATCGGCCTTGCCCTCGGCCTTGAGCGAGTCGTCGTCGGTGACCGCGCCGACCGCCTCCTTGCCACGACCGGTCAGGTCCTCGGCGCGGTTCTTCGCGCGTTCCTCCAAGCCCATGAGCTCCTCCTCGTTGTCGGGTACGTCGATGCGGTACCCGAACCTCCGCACCCCATACGTGGGGTGGCGGGCTCACCCGGGGAGGGAGCCGTTCTCGACGAGCTGGTCGGCCACCAGACGCAGCTTGATGTTGCGATCCTGGGAGTACCGCAGCAGCACGGCGAAGGCCTTGTCCGGTGTGAGGTCGTAGCGCTCCATCAAGATGCCCTGCGCCTGGCCGATCCGCTTGCGGGCGTCGACGGCCTGCCACAGGTTCTGCTCCTTGCGCGCCGTGCCGATGGCGATGGCGGCATGCCGGGCAAGCACATGCGCGACGGCCTGGTCGTCCGGAGTGAACTGATTCGGCTCCTTGCCGTACAGGTTGAGCGTGCCGATCGTCGAGGCAGTGGTGTAGAGCCGCACGTTGAGCAGGCTGCGTACGCCGGCCTGCGCCATCCGATCGGCCCAGGCCGGCCATCGCCGATCGGTGGCGGTGTCGTCCACGATGATGCTCAGTCGGTCGCCGAGCGCGGAGAGATCGGGTCCTTCGCCGGTCTCCAGCTGGATCTCGTCGAGGCGCTCGATCAGCGAGTGGGTGGCGGCGACCGTCTCGACGCGAGACTTGGAGTGCATGAAGATGACGCCGGCATAGTCGCAGCCGACCGCCTTGAGGGCGTACTCGAGGACCAGGTCGACGGTCTCCTCGACCCCGGGCTCGTCGTGGAGACGAAGGGCCAGCTGAGCGAACTCCTCGGCATCGTGGTGGATGGGCAACGTGGTGTCTCCTGGGACGAAACGCGCGGGGCCGGGCCAACTGCGTGACCGTTGAGAATGCGGTCCATCTTGGCACGCCCGGGCGCACATCTTCGATCAGGTGGGCGGACCCGTCCGCTCAGTGGTGGGACGGACGGGTCCTGGCTGACTTGCCGCAGCGCTACGGTTCGCCACCTGATGCATCGGGTACCCAGGCGGGTCGATGGGATTCATTCGCCTTGCCCCGGAAGCCGCGAGCGTTGTCGCCGACTACGTCAGATCGGTCTCCCCGGAGACGCCTGGCGCGAGCACTTGGCGCGATCCGGGGACGCGGATCACGCCGCCAGCTCCAGGCGCGAGGCCATCTTGTCGAGGTAGCCGAGCACCTCGTGCTCGTCGGCGTCCGGCACACCCCAGATCAGCTCGGAGGCGCCGGCGGCCGCCCAGTCGGCGAAGTCCTCCTCGGTCGGCCTCTTGGCGACCAGGACCCGCACGTCGGGCTCGCCCTCTCGGCCGGCGTCGGCCCATTCCTTGCGCAGCAGAGCCGCCTTGCCGGCGATGCCGGTCTCGATCGGGGTGGTCATCCAGCCGTCGGCGGTCGTGGCGATCCACTTCATCGTCTTGGGCCCGCCGCCCGCGCCGATGATGACCGGGATCCGTCCCTGCGGCGGCTTGGGGTAGGCCCAGCTCGGGCCGAAGGAGACGAACTGCCCGTCGTACGACGCCTCCTCCTGGGTCCACAGCGCACGCATCGCCTCGAGGTACTCCTTGAGCACGGTGCGCCGCTTCTCTGCCGGGACGTGGTGGTCGGTCAGCTCGTCGGTGTTCCACCCGAAGCCGGCGCCGATGGTGACCCGCCCGCCGGAGAGGTGGTCGAGGGTGGCCAGCGACTTGGCGAGGGTGATCGGGTCGGACTCCACCGGCAGTGCCACGGCTGTGGCGAGCCCGATCCGCTCGGTGACCGCGGCGCAGGTGGCCAGGGAGACCCACGGGTCGAGGGTCCGCAGGTACCGGTCGTCGGGGAGGTCCTCCCCGCCCGTGGGGTGGACTGCGTCCCGGCGTACCGGGATGTGGGTGTGCTCGGGGACGTAGATGGTGTCGAATCCGCGTTCCTCGGCTGCCTGCGCGAGGCGAGCCGGAGTGATGCCGCGGTCTGAGGTGAAGAGAACGATGCCGTTGCGCATGGACCAACTCTAGAACGCGTTCTATTTTGATGGAACATCGACTGGACACATGTCTGATCTTGCTCCGAGAATCGAGGAGGGTGGACCGGCGCCTCCTCGTCACGGCCGCCGTTCCCCGGCTTGTTCCGGGCCCGGCGCCGTCAACGACAGCTCGGGCCGTGCTCTCAGGTCCTCGGCACCAAGCTGCTGCGCCTCCCGGATGGCATCTTCCTGAAGCTGCCGGCACCTGTTGCTGTTGAGGTTCAGCAATGCGGTCACCAAGGTGCCGAGCGACTGCAGACCTTCAGGGGTGAACGCGATGTGTCGCATCGTGAGCACGGCCGCGCCCTCGGCCTCGACGGGTTCGTTTGCGCTGAGGACGATGCCGACTGTGAACGACTCATAGGAATTCACAGAGTGAGCAATGTGCTTGTTCCGGAGGTCGATGAGGTACTGGTGGAACGCCTGGACTTCTCCATCGAGACCCAGCTCTCCGAGATTCTCGAGCGTCAATCTGGTTCGGAGACCGCTACCGAAACATCGGGCGTAGGCGACCAGGGCGGTCGTCGTCAGTGCCTGTGCGAGTACGCCATCCGCAAGTGAATTGCCATCTGGCTGCAGTTGAAGGAGTCGATCAGCGCATTCCAGCGTCAGCTGCAGGTCTTGATTGATAGACGCGCGGCCGCGCAGTTCTTGCGCTGACGGCAGATCGTTGCCATCGACGATGGGGGTCCGCGTCCATTCATCATGCACAACCACATCTTGTTCGGCCATGCCAACGTTCTACCTGAATGCCGCGTGACACGTCGCCAAGCCGGGCGACGGCTGCAACCAGCGCGACGAGGTTCCTTCGCGACGGCCTCCCCACCGCTGGATCTTGGCCAAGACCACGGGGCCCTCGCCGTGGAAGAGCGAGCGCCGCGCCCTCCGCCAGATGTTCGCGTTCTGTCGCCAACGAGAAGGATCGGCTCGCACGAGCTGTTGTCACCTTCGCCAGGTCCTCGGCGTGGCGGACGCGCTCGACTGTGGATCGCGTCCTACGGCTACGGCTCGCGCTACCCGATCGCCAGCAACGACACTCCCGCGGGACGGGAGCAGAACCGCCGCGTGGAGCTCGAGCTGGTACCCGACGAATAGCCATCCGCCCGGCTCACTCGCTGCCGTGCAGGTCCAGGTCGACCATCAGCTCGCCGGCCAGGGCCTCGAGCGCGCGCCGGAGTGCCATGACGTCGGCGCCGGCGGGTACGCCGATCACAGCGTCGGCCTCGAACAAAGTGCCGCCGGCCATCGGCGCCTCCACCACCTGAGTGCTCAACAACTCCACGTTGACGCCATGCCCGGCCAGTAGCGCCGACACCTCGGCCACGATGCCCGGCCGATCGGCCCCGATGAGGTGCAGCGCCATCCGATCAGCCCGCGGTGAGGAGTTCGCGTCCTCGCCTGAACGCTCGACGGTGACCCGCAGCCCCTGGGCGTTCAGAGCGTCGACATCGGAGACCAGGGCATCGACCTGATCGGCCGGTACCTCCACCTCGACGATGCCGGCGAACATCCCCGCCAGATGCGCCATCTGGCTCCGCTCCCAGCTGCCTCCGCGCTCGCTGATCAGCCGCGACACGGTCGCCACCAACCCGGCTCGGTCGTTCCCCAACAGGGTCAGTACGACGGTCGCCATGGCCCGCAGCGTACTCGCGCCCGGCGCTGGCTGCCGCCGAACTGTGGGTGCGGTATCAGGACAGCCACCTACCAGTATCCAAGGCACCGGTGTCTAAGCCCTTGGGACCGTAGGGCAGGGCCCCGCCCGTCCAACCGCGGAATAGGCACTCGCCCCGGCGCAGGTCAGCGACGGGGCGGGTGAGCCGAATCAGGCCACCTTCAGATGTCGTAATAGTGACGGGGCACCCGTGCTGACCTGCGCAAACGCTCCTCTGGCTCACGCTGGGGCCGCGGTGGGGCCTCCGGCGGCAAACTTTCAGCTCGCCACCAGCGCGATCACCTTGGCCAGTTCGGCACCGTGCAGGTCGCGCTCGACTTCGAGGTCGTAGTCGGTCTGGATGTTGATCCAGAACCTGTCGTCGACGCCCAGTGCCTTGGACAGGCGCAGGGCGGTGTCGGTGGTGATGGCGCGCTTGCCGCGCACGATCTCGCTGATCCGGGTCTGGGGGAGTCCGGTCGCCTGGGCGAGGCGGTACTGCGTGATGCCCAGCGGCTCCAGGAACTCGGTCAGCAGGATCTCGCCGGGAGTGATCGGGTCGTGTGCCTTGGTCTTCGTTGCCATGATCGGTCTCCTCTCTTGGTCAGTGGTAGTCGGTGATCTCGACGTCCTCGGCTCCGTTGTCGGTCCAGACGAAGCAGATTCGGTATTGGTCGTTGATGCGGATCGAGTGCTGGCCGGCACGGTCGCCGACCAGCTTCTCCAGACGGTTGCCGGGTGGCACCCGCAGGCTGTTGAGTTCTGAGGCCGCGTTGAGGAGGCGGAGCTTCTTCTGCGCGGCCCGTTGCAGTTCGGGTCCGAGGGCTCGGACGTGTTCGCGGTTCCAGACCTTCTCTGTGTCGGTGTTCTTGAAGGACCGGATCACGACACCATGCTAACGTACAACGATACTATCGGCAAGCGGGACCACTGGGCTGAGTTGACAGATTGGGTCCGCAACCGGGCCCAATCTTTCAACGCTGACGTGGTGTCGGACGCAGTCATCACTCCGGGTTCTCGCCATCTTCTTTGCCCTCGTCAGGCTCGTCTTTGGCATCAGGCCTGCCTAGGAACGCAGCGTCGATTGCCCGCTTGGTAGGTTCGGAGCTGCCCTCCATCAGATGTGTGTAGGTCCGCAACGTGAAGCCGGGGTCGGCGTGCCCGAGGTACTCGCTGACCGCCTTGATGGTCTCGCCCTCGTGGAGCGCGGTGCTGGCGTAGAAGTGCCGCAGTGCGTGGCAGCCGTTCTCGCGGAGGTTCAGGCAGCGACACCTTCCGCGTCTTGCGGCTGTGGGGCTGGCCGATGCGGGGACACAGGCCCTAGTCGTCCAAGCCCACCACCAGGCTGTGGGCGAGGTGCTGGACCTGATGGAGCGCCAAGTCGCCGCGACCCGCATCGGCAAGGGCGGCATCATGCAAGTTCGCACTCGGGGCCTGATCGCCACCGCGTTCGACCACCCCGACTCCCGCGCCGGCGACCCGCAGCTGCACACCCATGTCGTGGTCGCCAACAAGGTCCAAGGCCCCGACGGGAAGTGGCGTGCTCTGGACGGTCGCCCTATGCACGCCGCGCCCTCGACGTCCTGGTCGGGCCGGCCGGCGCGGGCAAGACCACCACCCTCGGAGCACTCCGGGCAGCGTGGGAGCCCCAGCACGGCGCCGACAGCGTGGTTGGCCTCGCACCGTCGGCGGCGGCAGCCCAAGTCCTGGCCGACGACCTGGGCATCGCGTGTGAGAACACCGCCAAGTGGCTCCACGAGCACACCGCGGGGAACTGGAGCCTCGCAGCGGGCCAGCTCCTCGTCGTCGACGAAGTATCCCTGGCCGGCACCCTCGCCCTCGACCACCTGGTCCAGCACGCGCAAGACGTGGGCGCGAAAGTTCTGTTGGTGGGGGACTGGGCACAACTCACCGCTGTCGAAGCGGGCGGGGCGTTCGGCCTTGTCGCCCGCGAGATCGGCGTCTCCGACACTCTGCCCGAGCTGACCGACGTACGCCGTCTCACGCAGCCGTGGGAGAAGTCCGCCTCCTTGGCCATGCGCCGGGGTGACCCCGGCTGCCTCGCTGTTTACGACGACCACGGGCGCATCCACGGCGGCGACTATGACGACATCCTCGAGTCCGCCTACCAAGCCTGGCGCGACGACCACGCCGCAGGCCGCACCGCGGTGCTGATCGCCGACACCCACACCGTCGTCTCTGACCTGAACGCACGCGCCCGCGCCGATCTCATCATCGACGGCGCCGTCGAGCCCGGCGGCATCCGGCTGTCCGACGGCAACCACGCCAGCGTCGGCGACACCGTCGTCACCCGGCGCAACGACCGCCATCTGTGCTTCGGCAACGGCCGATCCTGGGTCAAGAACGGCGACCGATGGCGAGTCATCGCCGTCGACCACGACGGCTCCCTGACCCTGCGCCGACTCGGCAGCCGTGGGGGAGCAGTCATCCTGCCCGCCACCTACGCGAGCACGCACGTCGACCTCGGCTACGCGATCACCGCTCACCGCGCCCAGGGCTCCACCGTCGACGCCGCACACGTCCTGGTCGCTTCGGAGACCATGACCCGCGAGGCTCTCTACGTCGCCATGACTCGCCGTCGCCACGCCAACACCGCTTGGGTCGCGACCGACCTCGTAGGCCTGGAGAACCACCAGCACACGCCCGACGGGCCACCGGCTGCGCTCGATGTCCTGGCCGACGTCCTGGGCCGCAGCGGCCGCGAACTGTCCGCGCACGAGACCATCGCCGCCGAGCAGGAGCAGTGGTCGACCATCGCGCACCTTGCCGACCAGTACGACATCATCGCCCGCGCAGCCACAGCTGAGCGCTGGAACGCCCTCATCACAACCAGCAGCCTCGACCCCGAACAGGCCAAGGAACTGCTGGACGCGGACTTCCTGACTGGCCTCATCGACACGCTGCGCCATGCCGAAGCACAGGGCCACGACCCAGCACGGCTCCTCGGCCGTGCCGTCGACGCCGGCCATCTCGCCAGCGCCCGCGACCTCGCAGCCGTCCTGTCCACCCGCGTCACCGCCCTCGCCACCAACCGACCCCCCTCGGCCCCGCCGACCAAGGAGCGCCGGCTCATCGCCGGACTCATGCCCACCGTTACAGCACCCCTGCCGGACGACATGCACGACGCGCTCGCCGAACTCGCCGGGGCCATCGAGCAGCGAGCAGACGCCCTCACCCAGATCGCCTGCTCAGCGAGGGCGATCTGG
>CAZTHV010000033.1:15485-16078 GCA_964613165.1 uncultured Marmoricola sp. | reverse complement strand
CAGGAAGAGTCAGACCGGAGCGGGCCCTACAAGCATCAACGTCTCAGGACATCGGAATAGCCCGGACCCGCGATTGTGGGTCCGGGCTAGTTCGTCTTTCTGGATGGGCCGGGTGGGCGGCCGGTGGGCTGGTAGCGACGGGATTCGTCGAGGTCGGTCGGGGACCTCGAGGCGGTCATTCTTGCTGGTGTCCAGATCACGACGAGTGCACCGGTCATCAGGTAGATCACCTGCAGGAAGTGGAATCCACGGATCGACGCAACCTCTCCGATGATCCAGAACACCATGATGATCCCTGCCACGATGCAGGCGAGCCGCCAGCCGTCACAGCGTTTCGTCAGCGCGGCGGCGGCGATCAGGGAGCTGCCACCGACGACGGCCATCAGGATCACGCCCGGGAAGTAGTCGCTCGGGAAGTCGGTGTCCCGGACCCAGGACGCCTGCTCGGGAATCCAATCCGTCATCAACGCGAGACCCCCGCCTGTGGCGCTCAAGCCGTTGAACAGCAGCAACCCGAGCAGGAGCCTGCTCTTGCGGTTCATCGCGCTTCCATCGCCGGGGTAGGTGGGGGTGGTGACGACGCAGCGTGGTCC
>CAZTHV010000033.1:1739-15475 GCA_964613165.1 uncultured Marmoricola sp. | reverse complement strand
TCCCTACGTCGGTGGGGAAGTCTTGGGTGAGCAGGAAGGCCATGCCTGCGGCCAGGACCACATTCGGGGCCTCCTCCGGCCCCAACGGCGCGATGCCGATCAGGAACAAGAATTGCGGCGAGCAGGCCCCACTTGACGGTATGACCTCGGCTGAGGATGAGGGCAGCGGTGATGGTCTCGAAGCTGAGCATGAAGATGCCGAAGACCAGGGGGGACGGCTCGGTCAACGACACTCCGACGTCCCGATAGATCGCCCACGGTGCATCGACAGCGAAAACGGTGGACGCTCCCCAGATCGGGAATCCCTGCATGACAGCCCCCTATGGTCTGTGACCACGCTAGGCGGCGCTCGCGGTCTCGAAGCAGTGCCGAACGTCCCCGTGGCTCAGCGCCAAGGTCCTCACCACGGGCGTCCCAGCTCAAGCACGTCACGACGCTCCAGACACTCGCCGACATCACCGCGCCGGGCAGATAGCCGAGTCGTCGGCGCAGGTCAGGATCGCGCGGGGATCTTCGCCGATCCCTCCAAGGCGGGCACGTCCCGTACCGCCTCGTCACACCGTCACACCCGAGCGCTCTTCGCAGTTGCCACCGGCCCAGCGCTACGCCGACCTGGACGGGAGGCCGGCCGCGAAGTGTTCGGCGAACCGCTTGACCGCGTCCCATTCGGTATAGACGTAGTCACGGGAGATGTCCGTTCCGAGGTGGCCGGGCTTGTCTCCTGCGATCTTCTTCATCATGTGGCGCTTGATGAAGCCGTAGTGGGTATAGAGCAGGGCACCTCCGAACAGAGCGACCTTGTCCGGGTGCCATCCGGTCTCCTCCTCGAACTGACCGACATACCCCTCGGCTTCCTGGAGGTCTCCATGGGCGGCGAGGCTGACGGAGAAGAAGGCCGAAGGCAGCCTTGCCAGGGTGTCGTGGTTCTTCTTCGCGAACTTGACCACGTGCTTGTCGTGCTTGCCCAGGTGGATCGACCCGCCGACGATCACGGCGTCATAGCCCCCTGGCGCGGTGTCGGACAGGCTCTTGATGTCGACGGCCTCCGCATCATGGCCCATGTCATGGATCACGTCGGTGATGACCTCGGCGATCTTGGCGGTATGTCCCTCGGTTGTCCCGTACGGAATCAGTACTCTGGCCATCGTGGCTAACCTCCGTGGGTTGCTGCAGGTCCAGCGATCGGGGGCCTACGGCGCCCACCTTCGCCCGCGCTTCCGACCGAGACTCCGGGTCGTGAACGTCTAGGTGGAGCCCCTCTTGCCGCCAGTCTCCGTTCGCGCGTCTCCCCGGTGCAGAGGCCAAGGACCCCTGAACACGGGACTGCCCGGCACAACGTTGACCGGCCGCGCCTGAGAGAGCGGCTCCGCACGGCCCTGTCGATGATCTCCTGTTCCCGGACCCGGGCAACGTCGCAGGCGTGGGCCAAATGTCTGGTGTCGGCATAGCGACGGGTGACGGCGTCGCACATGGCACCGTGGCCTATCGGGACTTGGCCGTCGAGCCGATTCCGCACCACAGGCAGCCGAGCATGCAGCCGGTGACAGTGTCCCTCACGGCTTCGCGCCGGCACTGCACGAGTCCGCAGAGGCCAACGCGGATCGTGTCCGGCTACGCCTCCTGTCCGGTGGCCTTCGCCGGCCGGCGCGCGAGCCAGGTGGTCCGGGTGGTGCGTACCGTCAGGTCCCGCCGGTGCGCGATGCTGTTCGGCTGCGTGGCGTCCAGAAGGGTGTCGAGCGCGGCCAGGTCATCGACCGCCAACGCGTCGCCGGCGTGGGAGCGCAGCTTGGCCAGAAAGAGCTGCGCATAGCGATTCAGCGCCGGTCCCGCCTGCGAGCCGTCCACGTGGATCTCGAAGACCCGGCGGGCGTCCAGGATGAACCCCGCGCGCCTGAGATGCTCGCTCCACTCGTGGGGCGGCTGGGTGTTGGTGGCAGCGTGCAGGCGTACTTCGAGATCGGGCGGACCCGCGCTTGCCCCGTCGGGCAGGACGCGCGGGAAGAAGCCCATCTCGGTGACCGCCAGCAGCCCCCCGGGCCGGAGTCTGTCGAAGGCCTGGGCGAGCCCTCGGTCGGGATCGTTCAGGTGGTGCAGAAAGGACGCGGTCCACATCAGGTCATAGGCCTCGCCGGGCCGCGCCTGCGGCCACTCCTCGTCGAGGTCCGCTCTCAGCGTCTGCACGCGGTCCGCGGCCCCGTGAGCCGTGGCCTGCTCCTCCAGTCGGTGCAGCATCTGAGGCGAGGTGTCCACGGCCGTCACCGAGGCACCGGGAAACCGGCGGACGAGTGCGAGAGTGCCCGTGCCAGGACCGCTGCCCAGGTCCAGGATCCGGGCCGGTGCCCGATCGGCGCAGGCGGCGAGCCAGCCGGTCAGATCCGTGAGGTAGGAGTGCAGGACCTGGGCGTCCAGCTCCAGCAGCTCTGCCAGCGCGATATCGGGGCCACTCGCCCCGTCGTGTCCGAGATGGTGCTGTGCGCCGTGGTGTTCGTTCATACCGGGACGCTAGCCAGTGATTGCCTGACCGGCATAGATTCTTGCCTATGGAGCAAGAATCCAGTCTCGACTCCACGGTCCGGATGCGCATCAGGACGTTGCGCAAGACGCGCGGATGGTCGCTCGACAACCTCGCCGAGCGCACGGGCATCAGCCCGTCCCAGCTCAGCCGCATCGAGACCGGCCACCGCCGCATCAGCCTCGACCAGCTGGCCTCGATCGCGGGCGCCCTCGGCAAGTCCCTCGATCAGCTGGTGGAGTCCCCGGACGACTCCGACGTCGTCATCCGGCCGCATCGGGATGAGCGCCGGGGCCTGACGACCTGGCTCCTCAGCCGCGATGACGACCCCTCCGGCCTGATCGTGGCCAAGCTGCGCATCACCGAGCAGGCGGGCAGGCTCACCCCAGATGACTTCGGCGTCCACCCGGGCAGAGACTGGTTCACCGTGCTCTCAGGCACGGTCGTCGTCTACCTCGGCTCACGTGTGATCCGCGTCGAGGCCGGTCAGGCAGCCTCGTTCTCCACCATGACCCCCCATGCCATCCGAGCCGACCGTGGACCAGCCGAGGCCCTGGCCATCCTCGATCGCGACGGTGAACGCAACCACCTCGGCCACGACGTCTGAGCTCGGGCAGCTCAGCGGTCGACTGGTGGGCCCAGTCGTTCCGTGTCAACTGCGCGGCGCGCTCCCCGGCGTGGAGCTCCCACGGAGCCTGCCAGCCCTGGTTCGAGGGCGGAGCCTTCGACGTCGACGTGGGGGAGGAGGCGGTCGAGCCAGGCCGGGATCCACCAAGCGGAGTGCCCGAGCAGATGCATCAGCGCGGGCATGAGCAGCAGCCTGACGACGAACGCGTCGAGCAGGATGCCGACCGCGAGGCCGAAGCCGACGGAGCGGATGACGATCGACTCGGCGAAGCCGAACCCACCGAACACGGAGATCATGATGAGCGCGGCGGCGATGACGACGGACCGGCCCGCGCGGAATCCCTGCGCGACGGCGAGGCGCGCGGGTGAGCCGTGGACGTACGCCTCGCGCATCCCGCTCGCGAGGAAGAGCTGATAGTCCATCGCGAGGCCGAAGAGGATGCCGACGAGGACGACGGGCAGGAAGCTCAGGATCGGTCCGGTGGCGCTGATGCCGAAGGCGGCTCCGAACCAGCCCCATTGGAACACGGCGACGAGGGCGCCATAGGTCGCGAGCAGGGACAGCACGAACCCGGCGGTCGCGACCAGCGGGACCAGCATCGAGCGGAACACCAGGATCATGAGGAGCAGGGACAGGCCGATGACGACGACGAGATAGAGCGGGAGGACATCGGCGAGCTTCTCCGACACGTCGATGTTGATCGCCGCCTGACCGGCGACGCCGAGGGGCGTGCCGATCAGCCTGGTGCCGTCCAGGACGCCGGGATCGCGGAGGTTGCGGACGAGCTGCTCCGTGGACGTGGCGTTCGGCCCCGCTGCCGGCTTGACCTGGAAGACGGCGAGCCTGCCGTCGTCGGAGACCGCGACGGGCGCGACGGCGTCGACATCGCCGAGGCCGGTGATGGTGCGGGCGATCTCGAGCTGCGCCTCGGTGGCGTCGTCCTCGAACGCGGGAGGGAGCCAGGCGGTGACCAGCAGGGTGGCGTTGGCGCCGTCTCCGAACGCGTCCGCGGTGAGCTGGTAGGCGCGGTGGGTCGTGGTGTGGTGAGGCTCTGAGGAGCCGTCCGGGAGGCCGAGCCGCATCGACAGGGCCGGGATCGCGACGACCAGCAGGGCGGCGGTCGCGGCGAGAATGGTGGCGGTGGCGCGGAGGGTGCTCATCGGCTTCGCGGCCCTGCCCGCGGAGGCCTTCGCCTCCAGCCGCGCATGGGCGCGGGAGCCGAGGATGCGCCGGCCGATCAGGCCGAGCAGCCCCGGGGTGAGGGTGACCGCGATGAGCACGGCGATGGCGACGCAGGCGGCGCCGACGTTGCCCATGACGCCGAGGAAGGAGATGCCGGTGACGTTGAGGGCCAGCAGGGCGACGATGACCGTCGTCCCGGCGAACAGGACGGCGTTGCCCGCGGTCCCGTTGGCGAGCGCGATGGACTCCTCGGTGTCCATGCCCTGGGCGAGCTGGTGGCGGTGCCGATTGATGATGAACAGGGAGTAGTCGATGCCGACCGCGAGCCCGAGCATGACGCCGAGGACCGGGGTGATCGATGCCATCTGCACGATGCCGGAGAAGGCGAGCGAGGCGAGCACGCCGATGCCGACGCCCGTGATGGCGGTGACCAACGGCAGGGCGGCGGCGATGAGGGAGCCGAGCATGACCAGCAGCACGACGGCGGCGACCACCAGGCCCACGGCTTCTGCGGGGCCGAACAGCGTGGGCACGCCCTGCGCGATCTCGGTGGAGTAGTCCACCGAGACCCCCTCGACGGCATGCCCGTCGAAGAAGGCCGACACCGCCGCCTTGGACGACTCGGCCAGCTCCAGGCGGGGCTCGGTGAAGGCGATGTTGATCACGGCGACGGAGCCGTCTCCGGAGACCAGGCGGATGCCGTCGGCCAGCTTCAGCAGCTCGGCCCCTGCCTCGACCCGTGCGCTCTGCTTCGTCAGCTCGGCCCGGTTGTCGTCGAGCTGCTGCTGCCCTGCCGCCAACTGCCTCTTCCGCTCCTCGAGGCCCTGCTGCTGCGCAGCGACCTGTGCCGTCGCCCCGGCAGGACTCCCCGCCGCCTCCGCCCGCGCGCGGGCGGCGTCGAGCTGCGCCGACGCGTCAGCGAGCTGCCGCATGCCGGCGTCGAGCTGCTTCTGCGCGGTGTCGAGCTGTGCTCGGCCGTCGGCGAGCCGGGCTCGGCCGTCCTCGATCTCCGCGACCCGGCCGGCACGCTCCTTCTCGCTCGCGAACGGGTCGACGACATCCGCGACGTCGGGCAGCTCCTCGGCTCGCGCCACGAGGCCGGCGACCTCGGTCTGCTGCCGGAGGCTGAAGGCCGCGCCGTCGTCGGTACGGATCACCACCATCCCGGCCGCACCGCTGAGCTCGGGCAGCTCCTCCTGCAGCTCCTCGACCACCTCCGAGGACGCGGTGCCGGCGATGTCGAAGCTGTTCGCCAGCGACCCGAGCCCGAGCGCGAACCCGCCTCCGGCCAGGGCGAGCAGCGCGACCCATGCGGCGATGACCCGCCAGCCGTGGCGGGCACATGCGTGGCCGATCCGAGACAGCAGCTCTGCCATGCGCGGCTCCTCTTCGATAGCTTTGCAATACGAGACGTTGCGTCTCGATTTCGTCAACGTAGCATCGGCGCATGTCAGGGCAAGCACGGCGCGGTCCCAAGCGCGACGAGCGTGCGCGAATCGCGATCCTCACCGCGACCGCGGCGCGGGTCATCCGGTCCGGCTACGACCACCTGACCATCGAGGGCGTCGCAGCGGATGCCGGGGTCAGCAAGCAGACGATCTACCGATGGTGGCCGTCTCGCAGCGCGCTGGTCGCGGACTGCCTCGCGGAGAGGATGCTGCTGACCGAGCTCTTCGTCCCCGAGGACTCCGGCGACCTGCGCGCGGACGTGACGCGGTGGCTGGACAACATCGTCCGGTTCCTGCGCAGCA
This sequence comes from uncultured Marmoricola sp., assembly GCA_964613165.1. GTDB lineage: Bacteria > Actinomycetota > Actinomycetes > Propionibacteriales > Nocardioidaceae > Marmoricola. The sequence continues at coordinate 9,402 of CAZTHV010000033.1, read as the reverse complement.
GCGGGAACGGCGGCCTGCTGAGGTCTCTCGTGGTCGCCGCGGCCGAGAACCCCGACGTCACGGCCGCTCTCAACGATCGGCTCGGCCTGTGGGAGATGCTGGGGGAGCGATTCACCGCCGCCGTCACCGCCGGGCAGCTCCCATCCGGCACACCGGTCGCCGAGCTCGGCGACGCCCTGCTGGGCGCGCTCGTGCTGCGCGAGCTGCGCGGTGTCGACCTCGATCCCGAGTTCGGGCGCCACATGGTCGACCTCTTCCTCTCTGGGCACGGCCCGACCGCGGCACACACCGGAGAAGAACGAGCAGGGGACGGCTGAGCGCCCAGGGTGAGGACGGGAGCGGGTGCTCGACTCAGCGGTTCGTCACGTGCCACTGGGCGCCCGGGCTCAGGGACCGCCGGCCTCCTCGGCGGAACCGCCGGCGAGGAGCTCGACGAGGAGCAGCAGCAGGCCGGCGACGGCCAGCAGCACGATGGCGAAGGCGGCGCTGGGCCGGTCGGCCAGGACGTACGTCGCCGCGACCACACCGAGGATGGTCACCCGCAGCGGCGAGCGCAGCCGAGCCAGCGTGGCGCCCAGCTCGCCGGTGCCGTAGCCCGCGCGGTCGCGGCGCTCGCGGATCCGGTCCAGCGATCCTCGGGTCAGCGTCCGCAGGCCGGCGGCTCCCGGGCCGGTCAGCCAGGCGACCGCGGCGACGATCAGCGACACCACCAGCACCGATCGCAGTGTGAGCCTGATGAAGCCGACCAGCTGGTCGAAGACCGCGGACGCCGCGGTCGGTGGCACGACGTCGGCCGGCACCGCCTGCAGATAGAGCTCGCGCCCGATGTTGAGGGCCAGCCCGAGCAGCAGCATCGAGACCGCCACTCCGAGGGCGGCGCCGGTCACGGCTCGGCGCCGTTCTCGGAGGAGCGCGATGCCTGCGGCGAGCAGGATCACGCCGGCGATGGGCAGTGCGGTGGCGAGGACGTCGAGGAGCCGGAACACCCGCTGTGCCCGGACGATGTCGGCGGACTGGATGATGGTGAACTGGGCCTGCACCGTCGGCACCCGCTCGACCAGGGTGAAGCCGCGTGCGGCGAGCCGGGCCTTGACCGCGTCGATGACGGTGGCGAGGTTGACCGAGACGGTGTTGCCGCTGACTCCGACCGCCCCGGTGTGCTCACCGGTCAGCAGTGCGACCAGCTGACCGTGAGCCTCGCGGTTGGCCTGCTCCCAGGCCTGGGCGAACTCAGGAGAGCCGACGAGGCTCCTCACCTGCCTGGCGATGAAGCTCTCCACGCCGTTGGCCAGCGGCGTCGACAGGGCGTCGAGAGCGGCCCCGACGGTGGGGGAGACCCCCCGGTCGATCAGGCCGTCGACGACGGTGTCGGTCAGTGACTGGAGGTCGATCCGGCTGACGATCTCGTCGGTGATCCGCTGGGAGACCGCGGCCTGGATCGCCGGGTTGTGGGCGAGCGGCGCGACCGTGGCGACGTACAGATCGGTGTCGCGGACCTCGTCGCGTGCCCAGCTGGCCACGACCGCCAGCGGCGCGGTGCAGACGGCGACCACGAGCAGCAGCCCGCCGACCGCGGTCCGCCACCGCGGGTGGCGGCCTGCCGGCGCCGTCTCGGCCGCCAGCTCACTACGCAGGGCTGCCACCTCGGCTCGCAGACGGGCGACCTCGTCCTGGTTGCTCACCTGCCGATGCTCCCGTGTCAGGTACGGCGCCCGCAACCTGCTCGCCGGTTTCCCTCAGGTGTGGCCGCTGCCGGCCGTTTCCAGAGGCGCAAGCAGCACGAGGAGACGTGATGATCGCCACCGAGCACGGATGCCCCGACACCATCCCGGCGTCCTGCGCGTGCGGCCAGGACCTGGACTGCTCCCACGGGGAGCACTGCCCGCGCTGCGGCCGCGACCTCGCCCAAACCTGCTGAGCCGCTGGCCATGCGCTAGATAGGCTGTGCGCGCGATGCGCGAGACTCCTACCGGCGCCACTCCGGTGCCAGCTGCCCTCTGGACGCTGCCGAACCTGGTCAGCCTCCTGAGGCTGCTGGGCGTCCCGCTGTTCCTCTGGCTCGTCCTCGGCCCGGAGGCCGACGTCTGGGCGCTGGTCGTCCTGATGGTCTCGGGCGTCACCGACTGGCTCGACGGCTACCTCGCCCGGCGGCTGAACCAGGCCTCCAAGCTCGGCGAGATCCTCGATCCGGTCGCGGACCGTCTCTACATCCTGGCCGTGGTCATCGGCCTGGCGATGCGCGACATCGTCCCGTGGTGGGTGGCGCTGATGCTGCCGGCGCGCGACCTCTTCCTGTGGTGCCTGGTGCCGTTCCTGCGCACCCGCGGCTACAGCGCACTTCCCGTGCACTTCCTGGGCAAGGCGGCGACCTTCAACCTGCTCTACGCCTTCCCGCTGCTGTTCATCGGTGACGGCGACGGGCAGATCGAGACGCTGGCCCGCGTCTTCGGGTGGGCCTTCGCGCTGTGGGGGATCGGCCTGTACTGGTGGGCCGGCCTGCTGTACGCCTGGCAGGTGCGCACCCTGCTCGCCGACCGCGACCGGCGCGCGCCCGACGTGGCGGCCCGGTGAGTGCGCCGGTGAACGAGCCGGCGCACAAGCCCGGGGGCGGCGGCCCTCGTCAGGGTGAGTCGCGCTCGCTGCCCGACCAGGTGACGATGGGACTCCTGGAGTTCGTCACCGCGCACGCGCTCGACGAGGACTACTACGCCCGCGCCGCCCAGGAGCGCGAGTCCGGCGAGGCGGGCCCGGGTCGCCCGGCGATGGGTCTGGGTGGGGCCCTCGCGCTGGCCGTCTTCGCCGTCCTGGCGGTGACGGCGGCCGCCCAGACCTCCCAGAACAGCGTCTCCGACGAACGCGAGCGCCGTGAGCTGGTCAGCCAGGTCCAGGCGCGCCGGCACGAGCTGACCCAGGACCGCACCGCGCTGCGGGCCCTCGACCGCGAGGTACGCCGGATCGAGCGCGCGCTGCTCACTGCCAACAGCGACGACCGCCAGCTGGTCGCGGACCGCGAGCTGCTGGCCATCAAGACGGGCGTCGACCCGGTGCGCGGTCCGGGCGTCGAGATCGTCGTCGACGACGCGCCCAACGCGAGTGCCGACCGGGACCGCGTCCTGGACAGCGACCTGCAGAAGGTCGTCAACGGGCTGTGGCAGGCCGGCGCCGAGGCGATCAGCATCAACGGGGAGCGGCTCACCAACCTGTCGGCCATCCGGCACGCTGGGAGCGCGATCACGGTGAACTTCACCTCGCTGAGCCGGCCGTACCGGATCCTCGCCATCGGCGACTCCAACAGGCTGCAGGGCGACTTCGCGGAGACCACGACCGGCCGGACATGGTTGGATCTGCAACGTCAGATCGGCCTGGAGTTCACGCTGCGGGCCCGCACCTCGATTCAGCTCCCCGGGGAGGGGACGCCGCAGCTGCGCCACGCGGTGACGAAGGGAAAGAAGCTGTCGTGATCGCCGTCATCGGACTCATCGCGGGGGTCCTCGCCGGGCTCATCCTCAAGCCGGACGTGCCCCTGGCCTTCGAGCCGTATCTGCCGATCGCGGTCGTGGCCGCGCTCGACGCGGTGTTCGGCGCCTTCCGTGCCTTCCTGGACGGCATCTACGACGACCGGGTGTTCGTGATCTCGTTCATCGGCAATGTGCTGGTCGCGGCGCTGATCGTCTTCATCGGCGACAAGCTGGGCGTCGGCGCGCAGTTGTCCACCGGTGTCATCGTGGTGCTGGGTATCCGGATCTTCGCCAACGTGGCGGCCGTCCGGCGCCACCTCTTCCACGCCTGAGCCCAGCCATCGAGATCGAGAGATGACCCCCACCGACGACCCGAGCACCCCCGCCCGGCCCGCCGTGAGCGGCGCCGGGAGGAGGCTGCGGCGCGCCCTGCTGCGGCCCGGCCGCGGTCAGATCGTGGTCGGCCTGCTCCTCGCGGTGCTGGGCGCGGCGACGGTCACCCAGGTGCGGCTGGCCGGCACCGACGACGACTACACCGGCATGCGGCAGGCCGACCTGGTGCAGGCGCTCAACGGCCTGCAGGCCGCGGCGACGCGCACCGAGCAGGAGATCAGCGACCTGCAGCAGACCCGGGACTCGCTGCGCAGCACCCGCAACCGCCGCGACGTCGCGCTCAAGCAGGCTCGCGAGGAGCTGACCGTCCTGGGCGTGCTGGCCGGCACCGTGCCGGCCAGCGGGCCGGGCATCAGGATCAAGGTGGAGATCCCGGAGGACCAGCTGAGCCTGAACTACCTCCTGGACGGCATCGAGGAGCTGCGCGACGCCGGCGCCGAGGCGATGGAGTTCAACGACTCGGTCCGGGTGGTCGCGCAGACGTCGTTCGAGGAGGGGCCGGACGGCCTGGAGGTCGGCGGCCAGCCGGTGCGGGCGCCGTACGTCATCGACGTGATCGGCGATCCGGACACGCTGTCCACCGGCATCCACTTCCCGGGTGGGTTCGTCGACGACGTGTCGCTGGACGGCGGCTCGGTCACCGTCACCAAGCACTCGTCGATCCAGATCACCGCGGTACGCGAGCCGACGGCCCCGCGATTCGCCCAGCCGGTGCGCTGACCCAGCGCCGGGCATGGGCCGCGGCGCCGGGGTGCCGTAGGTTGTCGCCATGCTTCCCGAGGATCTGAGGTACACCGCCGAGCACGAGTGGGTGCGGACGCCGGGCCGGACGGACGGCTCGGTCCGCGTCGGCATCACCGACTACGCCCAGGACGCCCTGGGCGACATCGTCTACGTGCAGCTGCCTGCGGTCGGCGACGAGGTCGCTGCCGGCACCGCGGTGGGCGAGCTGGAGTCCACCAAGTCGGTCAGCGACGTCTACGCACCGGTGACCGGCACCGTGGTGGCGCGCAACGAGGCGCTGGACGCCACGCCGGAGCTGGTCAACACCGACCCCTACGGAGAGGGCTGGCTCTTCGAGGTGACGCTCAGTGGCGACGCCGGCGACCTGCTCGACGCGGCCGGCTACGCGGCCCTCACCGAGGGCTGACCGGCCCCGTTCTCGCTGCCCCCTTTTCCCGCGTCGGGCTCACGACAGGGGTGATAGGTTCGCCGTGAACCTTGACTCCGGACTTGAGGGTTGACGATGCAGCAGTGCCCCCAGTGTGGGAGTGGGAACGCCGACAACGCGAACTTCTGCTCGCAGTGCGGGACCCGGCTCGAGGCGGCTGTCCCCAGCGACGCGACGATGACCTTCGCCGGCGCGACCCCGCGGCCCGAGGCCGAGGACCGGGCCGCTCTCAATGACGCGGATGCCGCGGCGGTCGACGCGCTGCCCGCCGGCAGCGCGCTGCTGATCGTGCAGCGAGGCCCGGGCTCCGGCAGCCGCTACCTGCTCGACACCGACATGGTCAGCGCCGGGCGTCACCCGGAGAGCGACATCTTCCTCGACGACATCACCGTCTCCCGTCGGCACGTGGAGTTCCGCCGAGACGCCGGCACCTACCGGGTCCACGACGTCGGCAGCCTCAACGGCACCTACGTCAACCGCGACCGCATCGACGAGGTGCTGTTGCAGAACGGCGACGAGGTGCGCATCGGCAAGTTCCGGCTGGTCTTCTTCGCCAGCGCCGCCGAGGGCTGAGCGCGTGCGTCAGCAGCCGCGCAAGAGCATCGGCCAGGCGCTTGCCGAGCTCTCCGCGGAGTTCCCCGAGGCCGACATCAAGGAGTCCAAGCTCCGCTATCTGGAGACCGAGGGCCTGATCACCCCGGAGCGGACGCCGGCCGGCTACCGCAAGTACGCCGTGCAGGACATGGAGCGGCTGCGCTACATCATCCGGATGCAGCGCGACCACTACCTGCCACTGCGGGTCATCCGCGAGCACCTCGACGCGATCGACCGCGGGCTGGAGCCACCGGCGCTGCCCGGCGGTCCCACGGTGCCGTCTCCGGGAGCGGGCCCGGATCTGGGGCATCTGCTGGGCGACCGCGCCGCCGACGTGCGGATCTCCAGGCGCGAGCTGGTCAAGACGGCCGGCATCACCGAGGAGTTCCTGACCGCGCTGGAGGAGTTCGGGCTGGTACGCACCCGGCCGGGCTCGCGGCACTACGACAGCGACGCGTTGCAGATCGCGACCACGGCGGGAGAGCTGTCGGCGTACGGCATCGAGCCGCGCCACCTGCGCTCCTTCCGCACCGCCGCCGACCGGGAGATCGGCCTGGTCGAGCAGATCGTCGCGCCGATCCGGCGCAGCCGGGAGCCGGGAGCCGAAGGCCGGGCCGCGCAGATGACCGAGGAGATCCTGGCGCTGGCGCTGCGGCTGCACGCCATGCTCGTGCGAGCCGGGCTACGCTGAACGGGTGCGTGAGGTCGAGGTCGTCGGAGTCCGGGTGGAGATGCCCTCCAACCAGCCGATCGTGCTGCTGCGCGAGGCTGGTGGGGAGCGCTACCTGCCGATCTGGATCGGCGCCGTCGAGGCGACGGCGATCGCGTTCGCGCAGCAGGGTGTGGTGCCGCCGCGTCCGCTGACCCACGACCTGCTCAAGGACGTCCTCGACGCCACCGGCAACCAGGTCAGCGAGATCCGGATCACCGAGGTCAACGACGGGGTCTTCTACGCCACGCTGGTGCTGGCCTCGGGCGTCGAGGTGAGTGCGCGTCCGTCGGACTCCATCGCGCTGGCGCTGCGCACCGGATCCCGGATCGTCTGCGCCGAGGACCTCCTCGACGAGGCCGGCATCGCGGTGCCGGACGAGCGCGAGGACGAGGTCGAGCGGTTCCGGGAATTCCTCGATCACGTCTCGCCGGAGGACTTCGAAGAGCCACCAGCCTGAGAGAACACCAACCCTATACTTGAGGTTGAAGGTTTCCGACACGCCGGGGCGCGTCTTTGACCAACCCTCAACCTGAGGTTTACGTTTCGGAATGTCTTCGCTGTAACTTTCACCTTCCCCGGGGTTACGCTGAGCGGAGGATGACTTTCGGAGGTCGCAGTGGGCACCAAGAACACCGACGAGACGCTCGACGTCCGCCAGGCCGTCGAGGCCGCGGGCGAGCAGGGGCTGCTCTTCACCGACGACGTCTCGCCGCTGCCCGACGATCTCGGCTATCGAGGCCCGACGGCCTGCAATGCGGCGGGCATCACCTACCGGCAGCTCGACTACTGGGCGCGCACCGGCCTGGTCGAGCCCTCGGTGCGCAGCGCCACCGGCTCGGGCACGCAGCGGCTCTACGGCTTCCGCGACATCCTGCTGCTCAAGGTGATCAAGCGGCTGCTGGACGCCGGCGTCTCGCTGCAACAGATCCGCACCGCGGTGGCACATCTGCGCGCTCGTGGGACCGACGACCTGACCCAGGTCACCTTGATGAGCGACGGTGCCACGGTCTACGAGTGCACCAGCAACGACGAGGTGATCGACCTGCTGCAGGGCGGTCAGGGCGTCTTCGGCATCGCCATCGGCGGGGTCTGGCGGGAGATCGAGGGATCGCTGTCCGACCTCCCGTCCGAGCGCACCGCCGAGCTGCTCGCCGCGCACGAGGGCGACGAGCTCGCCGCCCGGCGGCAGGCGCGGCTCACCGGCTGAGCCTCGCGGCTGTTCCCTCCCGGGGCTGATAGATTCGGCCCCGCTGACAACCCTGCACGGGAGAGTCTCCGGCGGACCACGGCAGTGGCCCGACACCGGAGCGCCGAAGGGGCAATCCCTCCCCGGAA
>CAZTHV010000033.1:0-1729 GCA_964613165.1 uncultured Marmoricola sp. | reverse complement strand
GAACCTCTCAGGCGCCAGGACCGCGCGGGCGAGGCGACTCTGAAGCCGGCCGGTGACAGAGGGGGAGGTCGACCCGACCCTGCTGGGGATGCGCATGGACGACCTGCACGCCTTCACCGACCGCCACATCGGCCCCGACGAGGCCGACATCGCGGCAATGCTCAAGACTGTCGGCTTCCACTCGCTGGACGCCTTGATGGATGTCGCGGTGCCCAGCCGGATCAGGCTGGACGGCGCGATGACCCTCCCGGAGCCGGCCACCGAGACCGTCGCCACGGCCGAGCTGCGCGACCTGGCCGGCCGCAACGCCCCGGGGATCGCCATGGTCGGTCTGGGCTACCACGGCACCGTGACCCCTGCGGTGGTCCGGCGCAACGTGCTGGAGGACCCGGCGTGGTACACCGCCTACACGCCCTACCAGCCGGAGATCAGCCAGGGTCGCCTCGAGGCGCTGCTGAACTTCCAGACCATGGTCGCCGATCTCACCGGCCTGCCCACGGCCAACGCCTCGCTGCTCGACGAGGGCACCGCGGCGGCCGAGGCGATGACGCTGGTACGCCGTGCGCAGAAGTTCGGCCCGTCCAGTGCCTTTGTTGTCGACGCCGACGCCCTGCCGCAGACGATCGAGGTGGTCCGCACCCGCGCCGCCGCGATGGGCATCGAGGTCGTCGTGGCGGACCTGGGCGAAGGACTGCCCGAAGGCTCGCTGTGCGGGGTGCTGGTGCAGTACCCGGGAGCGTCCGGCCGGATCGCCGACCCACGGCCGGTGATCGAGGCCGCTCACGAGCGCGGCGCCCTCGCGGTCGTGGCGGCCGACCTGCTCGCGCTCACCCTGCTGGAGGCACCGGGCGCCTGGGGCGCCGACGTGGTCGTCGGCAGCTCCCAGCGGTTCGGCGTCCCGCTGTTCTACGGCGGCCCGCACGCGGGCTACATGGCGGTGCGGACCGGCCTGGAGCGCCAGCTGCCCGGACGGCTGGTCGGCGTCTCGGTGGACGCGGCCGGCCGCCCGGCGTACCGGCTCTCGCTGCAGACCCGCGAGCAGCACATCCGCCGAGACCGGGCGACCTCCAACATCTGCACCGCCCAGGTGCTCCTCGCCGTCGTCGCCGCGATGTACGCCGTCTATCACGGCCCGCGTGGCCTCCGGGCCATCGCCCAAGAGATCAACCGCCGCGCCGAGGGGCTGGCCGCGGCGCTGCGCGCAGGCGGCGTCGAGGTCGTGCACGAGCACTTCTTCGACACCGTGCTCGCCCGGGTGCCCCGCCGCGCCGCCGAGGTGGTCGCGCTCGCCCGGGAGGCGGGCGTGCATCTGCGTCTCGCCGACGACGACCACGTCGGCGTCAGCGTCGGCGAGACCGCCGACGACGCGGCCATCGCGTCCGTGCTCCGGGCCTTCGGCGTCGCCGGCCGCTCGCGCGCCGAGCAGCCGGCCGGTGCGTCGCTGCCGACCGATCTGCGCCGGCAGAGCGAGCTCCTCACTCATCCGGTCTTCAGCGCCCACCGCTCGGAGACCTCGATGCTGCGCTACCTGCGACGACTCTCCGCGCGCGACTACGCGCTCGACCGCGGGATGATCCCGCTGGGCTCCTGCACCATGAAGCTCAACGCCACCACGGAGATGGAGCCGATCTCCCTGCCGGGCTTCGCCGACCTGCACCCCTTCGTGCCGGCCGAGGACGCGACCGGCTATGCCCGCCTGGTCGCCGACCTGGAGGGCTGGCTGGCCGAG
>CAZTHV010000032.1:9405-16316 GCA_964613165.1 uncultured Marmoricola sp. | reverse complement strand
CGTACGCCGGGTTGCCGGCGCGCCGCCGGGTGATCTCCAGGATGGCTGGAGTGGCGTCGATGATCTCGTCCTTGGCCACGCCGGCCACCGGAGAGCCGAGGAATCCTCGCGGCGAGTCGCCGCAGGCCTCCTCGGTGCTGAGGCCGACCGCCTCGAGGCGCTCCCAGATCTCCGGGACGCTCTCGATCTCGATCCAGTGGTACTGGATGTTCGAGCGGTCGGTGATGTCGGCGGTGTCCCGGGCGAAGTCGGTGGAGATGCCGCCCAGCGTGCGGAGCGCGTCGGCCGAGAGCAGGGCGCCGTCGCTGCGGACCCGCATCATGAAGTAGCGGTCGTCGAGCTCCTCGGGCTCCAGCGCGCCGGTCTTGCCGCCGTCGAGACCCGGCCGGCGCTGGGTGTAGATGCCGTACCAGCGGAACCGGCCGCGCAGGTCGGCCGGATCGATGGAGTCGAACCCGCGCTTGGCGTAGATGTTGACGATCCGCTCACGGACGTTGAGCGGGTTGTCGTCCTTCTTGCTCTGCTCGTTGCTGTTGAGCGGCTCGGTGTAGCCGAGCGCCCATTGTCCTTCACCGCGCTTGGGGCGCGGACGGCCGGCGCGGCCGGTCTGAGAAGTCTGGGGGGCAGTCGTGGTCATGACGGGATCTCGTCTCCTGGGTGTGGTCCCGGAACGCTCGACGGCACGATGGCGGAGCGCTCGGGTGGGCGGCACGGAATCAGGAGCGGGGACACATCATGCTGCGAGTGCGGCCGAGGTCCACATGACGTCGGCTGACGAGCCAGGTGGAGGTGGCGGCACTGATCACAGGGCAGAGTCTCATGTACTGGACAAGGGTTCCACAAGTCGGAATCTCATGGCATGAGACTCGGGGTCCACTATGTGGACCACATGATGGCGGACAGGGGCCGCCGCGATGCCGGGTTTAGGGTGTCGACATGAGCGATCTCCCCCCCGGTTCCACGCGGGATTCCAGTGCAGATTCCCTGGCTCGGACCGCTTCGGCCGCCTACGACGCGGCGCTGAAGGTCATCGCCTCGGTGGAGCCACGTGTGGCCGACGCCACACGCAAGGAGCTGGCGGATCAGCGCTCGTCGCTGAAGCTGATCGCCTCCGAGAACTACGCCTCCCCGGCGGTCCTGCTCACCATGGGCACCTGGTTCTCCGACAAGTACGCCGAGGGCACGGTCGGTCACCGCTTCTACGCGGCGTGCCAGAACGTCGACACCGTCGAGGCGCTGGCCGCCGAGCACGCCCGCGAGCTCTTCGGCGCGCCGTACGCCTATGCGCAGCCGCACTCGGGCATCGACGCCAACCTGGTCGCCTTCTGGTCGATCCTGGCCCACCGGGTCGAGACCCCGGCCCTGGAGCGGCTCGGCGCGAAGAACGTCAACGAGCTCTCCGAGGCCGAATGGGAGCAGCTGCGCCACGAGCTCGGGAACCAGCGGCTGCTGGGCATGGCGCTGGACGCCGGCGGTCACCTCACCCACGGCTTCCGGCCCAACATCAGCGGCAAGATGTTCCACCAGCAGCAGTACGGCACCGATCCGGAGACGGGACTGCTCGACTACGACGTGGTCGCGGCCAAGGCGCGGGAGTTCCGGCCGGCGGTCCTGATCGCCGGCTACTCGGCGTACCCCCGACGCGTGAACTTCGCCACGATGCGCGAGATCGCCGACGAGGTGGGCGCCACCTTGATGGTCGACATGGCGCACTTCGCCGGCCTCGTCGCCGGCAAGGTCTTCACCGGCGACGAGGACCCGGTCCCGCACGCGCACATCACCACCACGACGACCCACAAGTCGCTGCGCGGTCCCCGCGGCGGGCTGGTGCTCGCCCAGGAGGAGTTCGCCGCCGACGTCGACCGCGGCTGCCCGATGGTCCTCGGGGGGCCGCTCGCGCACGTGATGGCTGCCAAGGCGGTCGCGCTGGCCGAGGCGCGTCAGCCGGCCTTCCAGGAGTACGCCCAGGCGATCGCCGGCAATGCCAAGTCGCTGGCCGAGGGCTTCCTGACCCGCGGCGCCACCCTGGTCACCGGCGGCACCGACAATCACATCGTGCTGCTCGACGTCGCCTCCTTCGGGCTCACCGGCCGCCAGGCCGAGTCGGCCCTGCTGGAGGCGGGCGTGGTCACCAACCGCAACTCGGTGCCCAACGACCCCAACGGAGCGTGGTACACCACCGGCGTCCGCCTGGGCACGCCGGCGCTGACCACCCGCGGCTTCGGTCACGCCGAGTTCGACGAGGTCGCCTCGATGATCGTCGAGGTGCTGTCGAACACATCGCCGGGCACCACCAAGGCCGGAGCGCCGTCCAAGGCGACGTACGCCGTCGCCGATGGCGTCACCGACCGCGTGCGCGCCCGCTCCGCGGAGCTGCTGGAGAAGAACCCGCTCTACCCCGGGCTCGAGCTGAGCTGAGCCGCCGCGTCGGGTGCGCTTGCCGCGATGGCGGCGGAGCGTGACCTACGGTTGACCCCATGGCAGCGGAGGGCGCGCGGACACCGGCGCGCCGCTGGACCCTCGAAGCCGTACGCCGGGGGCTCTGGCGCCTGCTGGTCGCCACGGTCGCCACCTGCATGCGCAACCGGGTGACCGGGCTGGCGGCGGAGGCGGCGTTCTTCGCGGTCCTGTCGCTGCCGCCGCTGATCTTCGCGCTGGCCGGCTCGATCGGCTACGTCTTCGCCCGGCTCAGCGACACCCAGATCGACGAGGTCCGCACGACCGTGATCGACCTGGCCGGCCAAGCGCTCACTCCGGAGACGGTCAGCAGCATCATCGAGCCGACCCTCAACGAGGTGCTGGCGGGCGGCCGGTACGACGTGATCTCGATCGGGTTCCTGCTTGCCCTGTGGTCGGGATCCCGGGCGCTCAACGTCTTCGTCGACACCATCACGATCATGTACGGGCTCGGCGGTCACCGGGGGATCGTCGCGACTCGGGCGCTGTCGTTCCTGCTCTACGTGCTGGGCATGGTGACCGGGGTGGTGACGATCCCGCTGATCGTGGCCGGCCCCCGGCTGGTCGCCGAGGTGCTCCCGGAGCGGTTGGATCTGCTCAACCAGCTGTACTGGCCGACCGTCGTGCTGCTCTGCGTCTGCTTCCTGGCCACGCTCTACCACGTGTCGGTACCGGTGCGGACCGCCTGGCGCTACAACCTGCCCGGCGCCTTCTTCACGATGTTCTGCTGGATCGTCGGCTCGGGGCTGCTGCGGTGGACGCTCGGCAGCACCGCCCAGGGCTCGACCTCGATCTACGGCCCCCTCGCGGCGCCGATCGCCGTCCTGCTCTGGCTCTACCTCCTCGCCATCGCGGTGCTCATCGGTGCCGCGCTCAACGCCGCCTTCGACCAGATCTGGCCGCAGAAGGAGGTCACCACCGCCCGCGAGGCGCTCCGCGCCCGGCTCGACGCGGTCCTGCCGTGGCGCAGCTAGCGCCGTCGGGCCCCGCCTCACGGATCGGCCGGCTCGAGGGTCGGCCGGCTCGAGGGTCGGCCGGTGGATAACCGCATGCGTGGCGCGGCGTCGCGACCTACATTGACGAGATGAACCAGATCGCGGCCCTCTCCTCCGGTCCCTCGCCCTGGGCGGGGTGTGTCGTGGGGGTCGAGGTCGGGGTCGTCCGGGTGCTCACCGACCGCGGCGAGGTGCGGGCCAGCTACGGCGGGCGGATGCTCGGGCGGATCGCCCGTGATCGCGGCGTCCTGCCCCAGCCGGGGGAGTGGGTCTCGCTGAGGCGGTGGAGCGACGGCCGGATCACCGTCGAGGACTGCTGGGCCCGTCACAGCCCGGCTGCGGAGGAGCCCAGGAGCGCCACCGTCATCCCGTTGCGACGGCGCTGACTCCGGTCGTGGGGCCGTTACCCGGTTCGTGAGCCACCGCGTGCGATGCTCTGCACGTGGGAAACGTGACCCTGCCGACCCCGGTCTTCGTGGCCGGGCTCTCCCTGTGTGTGGTGGCCGGCTACCTCGCCGGCTCGGTGCTCGGACCGGACGCGCCGGAGCGGACCACGGCCACGGTGGCCAGCTACGACTCCGGCACCGCGCGGCTGTGCCTGACGGGCGACTCGGTGTCGGGCATGGACGAGGCCGACTCGGACGGCGAGCTGTGCGGCACGTGGAGCCACTCGGCGGGCGCGACGCGTCCGCGCAACGGCGACACGTTCCGGTTCGTGACGCTGGACGCGAGCAGGTCGGACGAGGCGGGGGAGCCCCGGGAGAAGATCGTGATCTTCGGGACCGTGGTCGAGTAAGGCCGTGCCCGAGACCAGTCCGAGTCCGTTGCCGGGGCAGCTGAAGCTGCCGGTGTCGGCCCGTTCCCGCTCACCATGGTGGGAGCTCTCCCGGCGGCTCCTGCTGGCGCTGGGCATCCTGGTCTTCACCGTGCTGATCGTCTACCTGGACCGGCACAACTACAGCGACAGCGCGAAGCCGGATGCCGACGCCATCACTCTCGTGGATGCGATCTACTACGCGACCGTCACGCTCAGCACGACCGGGTACGGCGACATCACGCCGGTGGAGCCGCACGCGCGGCTGATCAACGCCTTCTTGGTGACGCCGCTTCGCATCGGATTCCTGGTGCTGCTGATCGGCACCACTCTCGAGGTACTCGCCACCCAAGGGCGCGAGATGTTCCGCGCCGCCCGTTGGAGGAAGCACATGGACCAGCACGTCGTCGTGATCGGCTACGGGACCAAGGGGCGCAGCGCCGTCGACACCCTGGTGAACAACGGCATCCCCAAGGACCACATCATCGTCGTGGACCCGAGCAACGTCGCCATCGGCGAGGCCAACGCCGACGGCGTCGCGGTGGTGACCGGCGACGCCAGCCGCCGCGAGGTGCTCCGCCGGGCCGGCGTCGAGCGCGCCAGCCAGGTCATCATCACCACTCCGCGCGACGACACCACGGTGCTGGCGACGCTGACCGTGCGTCAGCTCAACCCCGAGGCCTACATCGTGGCGGCGGTCCGGGAGCAGGACAACGTGCCGCTGGTGCGGCAGAGCGGCGCGGACGCCGTGGTCACCTCCTCCGACGCGGTTGGGCGGCTGGTGGGCCTCTCCTCGATCTCCCCACCGCTGGCCGCCGTCCTGGAGGACCTGCTCACCTACGGCGAGGGCCTGGAGGTCGCCGAGCGCGAGCTGCTGGTCGACGAGGTCGGCAAGGCGCCCCAGACGCTGCCGGACCAGGTCATCGCGGTCCTCCGGGACGAGAAGGTCTACCGCTACTTCGACCCGACGGTCACCCAGCTGGCTCGGGGCGACCGCCTGATCGTCGTACGCCCGGCGCGGGAGCTGCCCTGGGCGCCGCGTCCGGGCACGCACGGTGAGGCACTCGCCGAAGACCTCTCCTGAGCAGAGAGCTGCCCCCACCGGTCCCGATTCCGGGGGGGGCAACTCGGGGAGGGCACCCGCCGTGACTGTGGGGGTCCGCGGGCTCGCCTCCCTCATGCCCCGTCGCGGGCTCGCTCAAACGCCCGGCCGGCAGAAATCTCGGCTCGCCGGGCCACGGTGAGCAGCAGAGCGGCGGTGACGGCACCCAGCCAGGCCAGCGTCAGGTCGCCGATCGTGTCGCGATAGGCGTTCGCCAGCTCCCGCGACCGGGTGACGAAGGTGAGGTACTCGAAGACCTCCCAGGCCAGCGACGCGCTCAGGCCGAAGGCGAGCGAGCGTTCGAGAAGCCGCCAGAAGGACGTCCGGGGCGGCGTGGTGAGGAGCAGGAAGCCGGCGCAGAGCAGCGCGGTGTTGCCGAAGTGGACCGCGTCGTCGAACCAGGACACCCGGTCGTAGAGATCGAGCCGGTTGCCGAGGATGTCGGTGAAGCAGGTCAGCGTGGCGAGGGTGTCCGCGAGCCAGGGGAACGGCCTGGCCGGCCGGCGGACGAGCCACCAGGCCGGCAACACGAACGCCAGCAGCGGGTAGGTGACCGCCCGGGCGGTCGGCGCCTTGCCCTCCAGGTTGCCCCACGCGGGGTCGAGCAGTACCACCACGAGCGAGCCCACCAGCGCTGCCTTGGCCGCCAGATCGATGACGATCACCAGCGGCGGTGCGCCTGTCGTCTCTCCAGGGTCCCGGGATGCCGGCTTGCCGGGAATTGTGGCTCTCATGGCTCCAGCGTCGGCCGCGAGGCGGAAGACCTCCAGAGCCGTTCGGCCCCATCAGGCGTCACCACCCATCGATCCTGGCCGCTGCTGAGTCGGCGTCAGCCGCGAAGCTGCGCCGCGAGTGGGCAGTCGAACGGGTCGCGGGCGCGTAGTCCGACGTTGTTGAGGTATCCGATGACGAGTGCGTAGGAGTGCAGCAGGCTGACCTCCAGATAGCTGATCTCCTCGCGCTCGCAGTGCGTGCGCACCATGGGCCGGGCCTTCTTCAGGTTGCATCGAGGCATGCTGGGGAACAGGTGATGCTCGATCTGGTAGTTGAGTCCGCCCATCGCGGCGTCGGTGATCGGGTTGCCGCGAATGTTGCGCGAGACCATGACCTGTCGGCGCAGGAAGTCGAGCTTCATCGTCGCCGGGACGATGGGCATCCCCTTGTGGGCCGGCGCGAACGTCGCACCGAGATACACGCCGAAGACCGCCATCTGGACGGCGAAGAACGCCGCAGCCATGCCGATCGGAAGGAAGATGACGAGGACGGACACGTAGGCGATGAGCCGGGTGGCTACCAAGGCGAGCTCGATGCGCCGCCACGGCGCGGTCGATGTCCGGTCCAGGCCCGCTCGCACACTGGCGACGTGCAGATGCAGCCCTTCCAAGGTCAGGAGAGGGAAGAAGAACCAGCCTTGGCGTTGCGCCAGCCAGCCGAGGACGCCGGAACGAGCGTGGAGGGCGTCCGGGGTGAAGGCGAGCACCCGAGACGCGATGTCGGGGTCATAGCCCTCTTTGTTCGGCTCCTTGTGATGCCTGTTGTGCTT
>CAZTHV010000032.1:3074-9395 GCA_964613165.1 uncultured Marmoricola sp. | reverse complement strand
TTGTGCTTGGCGCGCCACCAGGCGAGGCTCAGGCCCGCGAAAGCGCCAGCGAGGATGCGCGCGGTCCAGGCGTTCCACGCGGGCGAGACGAACATCTGCCGATGCGCGGCGTCGTGGCCGAGGAACCCGAACTGGGTGACGACCACGCCGAGCGCGCCGGCGAGGACAAGCTGGAGCCACGAGTCGCCGAGGACGAAGAATCCCACCCAGATCGCGCCGAAGGCGGCGACCATGAGGACGATCTGGCCCCAGTAGTAGGCATAGCGGCGATCGAGCAGCCCCGACTCGCGTACGCTGCTCGCCAGCTCGGTGTAGAGGCTGACGAAGCGCTCGTGTGAGACCGCGGCGAGCGGATGGTCAGGGGCCGGGGTTGTCGTGAACCGGCTCGGACCAGCGGAGCTGACGGCGGCTTGGTCCCTGATCATGGGGTGCTCCTGGCGACATAGCGGGAAGTTCGCTCGTCCGGTCGAGTCTGGGACCGATGACCACCCGTAGAGACGGTGCTTCGAGCATAGACGATGGCTCGGTCAGCCCTTCCCGCGCTGCTTGCGAGGCGGTGGGATCGATGCCGCGGCAGCGGTCTGCTTGGCCCGCTTGTCCGCCCGCTGCTCCTTGAGCGATTTGCTGGGCTTCTTGGACAGCTGTTGTCGAGGTGACTTGTCACTCATGAGCTACTCCTTCTCCGTGGGGGCTCGCCACGAGGGTCTTCGGCAGGGAGGGGACGGTGGCGGGGGCGAGGCGGACCGGACGTGATCGGAGGGACGCGGCCGGGCGCTGGATGAGTGTGTGGAGCTCGTGGACGATCTCTGCCGGCGTCCTCGGGCGCGGCCGGGCCAGGACGGCCAACAGCTCGTCGACGGACTGCGTCACGGTGAACCTGGTCGTGGCGCCGGCTCGGCCGGCCTCCGTGACGGGTCCCATCGCGATGGCCTGGCGGATGCCGTGGGCGAGCGCGTCCGCGTCGTCCGGTACGACGAGGGTGACCGCACCGCAGTCCGTCTCGGGAAGGCCACCGTCGTCGGAGGCGATCACCCGGCACCCGGTGTGCTGGGCTTCGATCGAGACGATGCCGAACGTCTCGTGCCAGTACTGGCTGTTCGACGGCATCACCACGATGTCGTGCTCAGCCATCAGCTCGGCCATCCCGGCCGGCGTCCTGCGCGCGTCGACAAGCCGGATCCCAGGGTGGGCCGCGACCAGGCCGCGGATGATCTCGCCCTGCGGCTTGTCCGCGCCCGCGGTCGTGGCGGTGAAGGTGACATCGACCCCCAGCGCGTTCAGATCGTCGATGACCTCGCTGTGGAGTGCCTCCAGCAGGGTGTAGATCCCCTTCTCCGGACTGAGGCGCCCGGCGTACAGGATCCGGATGGCCATGGGTGAGCCGACTGTGCGTGGCTGAGTGCTGAAGCAGGGTTCGGCGAACGGGTAGACCACTTGCACCGTGGCAGGGTCCACGTCGAGGAACTGCGACCACAGCCGTGCCGCGAACCGGCTGGTCGCGATGAGGCCACGATCGCGAGTCTGCGCCCGGGCCAGCCGGCGCTCGCCCTCTCGTCGCGGCGGCGGAATGTGCAGGATCTGGTACGCCGGACTTGCCGTCGCGACGTCGGGGAACATCGTGACGAAGACGACGGTCCCGTCCAGACCGGCGACATCGGCCACGCTCGCCAGCGAGTGAAACCTGATCCCGGGGAACTCCTCACGACCGTCGGCATCCCCGAGCCCGATCGTGACCACTTGGGCGGCAATGCCTCGTCTGGTCAGCTCCCTGACATGGCCGATGGTGTAGTTCTCGGATCCGCCGGTGCCGGCGGGCAGGCGTTGTCCGGCGGCCCATACGAAGGAGATCACCGGGGAGACACTGGGCGCGAGGTCATCTCGCCACCGCCTTTGATTGCTGCTGTGATCGGCATCTTGATGCCTTCGTGAGAGCCACGGCCGGCGACCCGATCACTTGCAGTCTGATACCAAGGATAGCCCCGGACACCTAGTGCTCCGGCCGGCCGGAGCGATCGGCGGCTGTGCCGCCAGCACGAGCAGGCGTACCTGTGCGCGGCAACTCCTGTCGTTCGGCCCACGCCAAGAACTCGTCGGCGTGGAACACGGGCTTGCCGTACTCGGCCGCCTTCTTCGCCTTGCCGGACTGGGTGCCAAGCTCCGCCACGATCAGCGCATCGCACCTGGTCTTCGTGACGGAGTCGACCGGGACCAGGCCGAACCGGGAGGCCAATGCCGTGAGCTCAGGGCGCTCGATGGTCCGACCGTCGACCGATTGAGCGGTCCCTGTGAAGCACACTCTGGCACCGGGTGTCAGGACCGCATCTGTGTCGACCGGCTCGTCGTCCGCTGCGGCGAGCGAGTCTGCGATTCGGGTACCCAGGAGGCTGTCGACCTGCTGGAGCCGCCCGAGGAGCCTGTCCGGCAGTCGAGCGCTTCGGCTCGCCGCGAGCGTCAACTGCTCGGCGATGACTTCTCGCAGCGGTCCAACGTCCTCGCCTCGAGCGGGTGCCGGGTGCCTGGCCGAGACCATGGCATGGGACCCGGGGAGTAGCACTTCGCTCAGTGCTCGGCTGATCTCAAGGAGCTCAGACAGGTGGGGAAGCAAGGGCGAGCTCGGCGCGGTAGCCCCAGGATCTCGGGTGAGCAGATGTGTGGCGCCGGCATCGGCTCGCTCGTAGGCGTCGAAGTGCGTCGCGCTGAGGTCCTGCACACCGACCCTCCTGTGGGCATCCATCGCCGCCTGAGCGCGTGAGAGCGCACTGGCAGCCTCCAAGGCCCGTCGTTCGTCGGGCGTCAGGCTGTCGGTGGGAATGTCGATTCCCAACGGGAGCGGCGTCACGACGCCGAGACGTTTGAGCTCGAAGTCGATGAGGCCGAGTGCCTCATCGGTACCCGCTCCGACCGGCGTGCACCCCTCGAGGAGTGGGCCGATCACGGACCATGCCTCGGGGAGCGTGGGCGCGAGAAGAATGTCCTCCACGGTGATGCCGAAGGCCTCGCGAGCATCGGCGAGGTCGCGCTGCGGATTGACCAAGGTGCTGATCCCGCTACCGTCCTCGAACACGACGGCGACCTCCACCGGGCGCGGCCGCGAAAGCCGGCCTTCATCGCCGACCGTGAGCAGTCCGATCGCGCAGTGGCGACGATCCAGGTGCTCAGTGGCGGCCTCGCGAAGGAACCGAATGATCCTGCGATCGGTCTTGAGATCCTTGGCGAGTACCGGACGCCTCAGAACAAGGCCGTCCATCGACGTGCACCGGCTGAGGGCGACGTACACCTGACCGAAGTCGAACGCTCCGCCGGTGAGGTCCACGATCAGCCGGTCGAGGGTCTGCCCCTGACTCTTGTGAATGGTGATCGCCCATGCCAGCTTGAAGGGAAGCTGCGTATAGGTGCCGATCACCTCATGGCGCAGACTGCCTGCTTCCACCACGGGGCGAGTCGCCTCCCACGTGTGAGCCCGGAGCTCGGCGGTGATGCCGTCTCGGAACTCGACAGCCACGATCAGGCCGTCGGTACCGTCCGCGATGTCGACGACTCGCCCGAGCGTGCCGTTCACCCAGCGGTTGGCCGAGTCGTTGGTCAGCATCATGATCTGGGCCCCGACCTTGAAGGCAAGGGTCTGCTCGACCGGGGGATCGAACATGCTCAGGTCGCCGGATCGTGTTGCCTCGTGAGTATGCGGTTCGCCGGGAAGACGCTCCAAGCGCTCGCGGTTCCGAGCTCCGACGATCCGGTTCGTGGGCGCCAGGGTCAGCCAGAATTCGTGGTCCGGGGCGACGAAGTCCGGATCCGTTCGAGCGTTCAGGTCGTGCTGTGCTCGATCGAGCAGGACGCCCTCGCGAATGGCGTTCAGGATCCCCGTCAGTCGCTGGTCGCCGAGCTGGCGAAACACGGTCGTCAGGGCAACGGTCGGGAAGTCCTGGCGATCGAATCGATCCGCCGAGAAGAAGTACGGCGTGCTGTAACGAGTGGAGAAGAAGTCGGCCTCTCCCTCCCGTACCACTGGTGGAAGCTGGAACAGGTCGCCCACGAGCACGATCTGGACACCACCACACGGTTGACCGGGCTCGGGGCCGAACCGCTCGAGTGCGACGACGATCATGTCCAAGAGATCCGCCCGGACCATGGACGCCTCGTCGATGATCAACGTCTCGAGGGACTTGAGCGTCTGTGCGAAGCGTCCCGGCCGATAGCCGCCTGACTCCAGGTCGTCGAGGTTCGTGGTCGTGTTGAAGCCGAAGAGCCGATGGATCGTGTAGCCCTCGACATTCAGGGCGGCAATGCCGGTCGGCGCCGTGACGACCACGCGACGGCTCGTGTTCGCCATGAAGTGCTGGATGAGAGTGGACTTGCCCGTGCCGGCCTTGCCAGTCAGGAAGAGACTGCTTCCCGAGCTCAGGATGGACAGGGCGCTCTTGAACTCGTCCGTGAGGACGATTCGGCTGTCGGACATCTGATCTCCGAGCTCCGTCGCGGTGACTGGTTCTGTTGGTCGGGCGGGGCTCACCCGCGTGACAAGATCCGCCCCTTCCCCGAGCTCCTCGCTGTCGGGCTCTTGCGGATGCTCGTCTGGTCGGCTCACGATGGCATCCCCCTCCCGGGAGTATCGCGCTGTGCCTGAGCCATGCCCTCATCCTGCCCGCACGCCTCACGCGTCCGCGGGGGCGGCACTGGCTGCGCGCGACGCATTGGAGGACCGTCTCGGCGTGCCGGTGGACCTGTGGCCCTACAGGTGCCTTTGCGGGTACTGGCATCTGGACAGGCGGAGTCGGGTGCGCGCAGCGCGGCAGCGTGCATGGCGGACACGGCGGTGGCGCCGGACATAGCAAAAAGGCCCCGCTTCCCAGAAAAGGGGAAACGGGGCCCGGCCTGCTGTCGTGGTGTGCGATACTGGGTTTGAACCAGTACGCACCGGAACCTCCGTCACTGGATCTGACCTGCTCATATGCGGTTCTGACCTGCGCTTATGGGGAACAGTAGCGTGGCAACGAGCGGAACGCAACGGAATCGAATACCCTGTTTGAGACGCACGTAGGACGCACGAACAGGGGTGAGAAGTGGCCCGGAAGCCCGCCGATCGACGCAAGTTCGGGCACGTCCGCAAGCTGCCCAGTGGGCGGTGGCAGGCGTACTACAACGACCCCGAGGGGCGGACGTACCTCAGCAAGAACGGCAACGCCCGGCCCGTCCGGCACGTGGCCCCGACCACCTTCGACACGGCCGACGATGCTCAGGCGTGGCTGACAGACGAACGCCGGCTGATCTCCGCAGGCACCTGGACCGCACCGACCGACCGCGCGGCGGCCAGGAAGACCCGCGCCCTGACCTTCGGTGAGTACGCCGAGCAGTGGCTGGCCGGGCGGAAGGTCCGCGGTCGCGCGCTGGCCGACACCACCCGGCAGCACTACCGCGACCTGCTCGACCGCCACATCCTGCCAACCTTCGCCGACCTCCCGCTCAAGGGCATCCGCCACGAGGACGTCGACGACTGGTACGAGCGGACCCTGGTCGAGCGGCCCACCATGCGGGCGCACGCCTACTCGCTGCTGCGCACCATCTTGGGGACCGCGGTCGACCGCGGGCTGATCACCACCGCGAACCCGGCCAAGGTCCGCGGAGCCGGCAACGTCGAGCGCGCCCACGACCCCAAGCCCGCCACGCTGGAGCAGCTGACCACGATCGTGGAGAACATGCCAGAGCGCCGTCGGCTGATGGTCTTGCTGGCCGCCTGGTGCGCCCTGAGGTTCGGGGAGCTGTCTGAACTACGCCGCGCCGACGTGGTGCTCACCGGGAAAGGTGCCAAGGCTGCCGGTGTGATCAAGGTCCGTCGCGGTGTGGTCCGGGTCCGGGTGACCGCCGAGGACGGCACGCACCATTGGGAGCGTCGGGTCAAGGCGCCCAAGTCGATGGCCGGGATCCGCGACGTGGCCATCCCGCCCCATCTGCTGCCGTTGGTGCGCGAGCACCTCCTCAAGCACACCGCGCCAGGCAAGGACGGCCTGCTGTTCCCCGGCCGAATCGAGAAGGACGACCAGGACCAGGTGATGACGGTCTCCCACCTGTCGACCTCGGCGTTCTATGGCCACGAGGCTCTCCTGCGGCCCGATGGCAGCATCCGGCGCAAGGGAGACGGCTACTACGAGGCCCGCCGTATCGCCGGCCGCACAGACCTACACTTCCACGACCTGCGGCACACGGGAGCGACCCTGGCCGCTCAGACCGGCGCGACGCTGGCCGAGCTGATGAACAGGCTTGGGCACTCCACGCCGGGCGCCGCGATGCGGTACCAGCACGCAGCCGCCGAGCGCGACAAGGAGA
>CAZTHV010000032.1:0-3064 GCA_964613165.1 uncultured Marmoricola sp. | reverse complement strand
GGAGATCGCCAGAAAGCTGAGCGAGATGGCGGGAGGAGCAGAATGACCGAACGGGTAACTGTGCAAGTCGTCTGTCTTCACAGGGGAAGATTGGACGATCCTGAGACCGTAATTCTGGAGCGAGCTGTCTACCCGGCTGGCACGCGGTCAGCGGCCGCGGAATGGCTCGACGAGTGGATCAGACAGAACCCCGATGCCGATTGGGGTGGGCCGACTCCGCCGGAGGTGGCTCGGGCTCTTCATGAGGAACTGTGGGAGCAAGCGGGGAACAACCTTAGGGATCTTTCCACTGGTCACTGGCGTACCTCAGAAGGGGAACGTCTGCGGACTTTTGGGGAGATCGAAGAAGAGCAAGAAGGTGGAATCTACGTGAGCCATCAGCTGAAATGCCACAAGTGCGGAACTACTGAACGTCTCCGGGATCGGGATCTCATGAAGGTGCTCTGCTGGATCGCGGCCCGAGACTCGCCGGAGCGGAAACGAGCCCCACTGGGCGGAATCATGAGTATGCTAAGCCTCATCGGCTAGGCCCTCCGTGGGGCAGATTCTTTCTGCCCGGAGGCAAGTAGTGGCCAAGAATGCCACCACGGCTCAGCGCCGTCTCATCAGTATCAGTCAGGCCGCCGTCTACCTCGGCGTGACCGACCGAACGATCCGCAACTACATCTCCGCCGGATCCCTGCCAGCGAAACGCATCCAAGGTTCGCGCCTCATCCGTGTCGATCAGGCTGACCTAGACGCCCTGCTGCGCGCGATCCCGACCACGGCCGGTGATGCAAGTTGAGCCCGGGACGAGAAAGCCGCCCGGCGGTGAACCGGGCGGCCTCGGAGTCGTTTGGCGGCGACATCGAACATGGTATCGACACGTCCAGCACAGCCACTGGACTGCTGGATGAGCGGCGTGTAGCGGGCAAGCCGCTTACGCGGCGTCGGAGGACGGCGGTGGAGTACGCCGTCTTGGACGAGACGATCATCGAGGTTTGTGCGGCGGATCATCCGTTGTCGGTGCGCGGGGTCTTCTACCGGGTGATGTCGGCCGGGGTGGTGGAGAAGACCGAGCGGGAGTACGAGGTCGTCCAGCGTCGGGTGCTGAAGTTGCGCCGGTCTGGTGAGCTGCCGTACGCGTGGATTGCGGACGGCACCCGGTGGCACGTGAAGTCTCGGTCTTGGTCCAGTGTGGACCAGGCGCTGGCTGATGTCGCGGCCTCTTACCGTCGGGCGTTGTGGCACGACCAGCCGGTCTATGTGGAGGTGTGGTCGGAGAAGGAGGCGATCAGCTCGATCGTCTCCCCGGTGACCGACTCCTACGACGTGCCGCTGATGATCGCGCGCGGGTTCGCCAGCGAGTCGTTCTTGTGGTCGACCGCCTCCACGATCCGTGGCGTCGGGAAGCCCACGGTGGTCTACCAGCTCGGGGACCATGATCCTTCTGGTGTCGCGGCTTGGAAGCACACCCAGCAGCGGCTGACCCAGTTCGCCCCGGAGGTGGAGATCACCTTCGAGCGGATCGCGGTCACTGAGGAGCAGATCACCTTGTTGGGTTTGCCGACGCGGCCGACCAAGCAGTCCGATTCCCGGGCGAAGAACTTCGTGGGGGAGTCGGTTGAGGTCGACGCGATCCCGACCAGCGTGCTGACCACCCTGGTGACTGAGGCGATCGAGCAGCACATCGACCCGGTGGCCCTGGAGGCGAGCAGGCTCTATGAACGTGAAGAGCGCGCTGGCCTGGAGGCAATGGCGGCGGGGTGGTCGGCATGACTGAGGCGACGACGGACACCGCGGTCGAGCTGCCCGACACCCTGGCGATGGCCAGGCGCCAGTCGTGGGCTCAGGCGCTCATCCGGCGGGCTGAGAAGCCTCTTCCCAGATACGGCTCCCGTGAGTGGCTCGCGCTGCCCGAGGGGCACCCAGCGAAGATCGCGGGCTGCGTCTTGGCCGCAGAATGCTGGGCCAGAGAGTCCGATGACCTGGAGCAGCGTCTGCGGACAGAGCTGGAGGACCGGCGCCGATCGACGAAGGCGCTCGACGATGCCGAGTACGCCGCCCGTGCCGCCGAGCACGCCGAGCGTTGGCGGCGTCAGAACGCCGTCACCACCCCGGAGCCCTGGAAGGACCAGCCGGTGCCGCCACGCGGCTTGTACGAGGTCGGCGCGGAGCAGCGTCGGCGGTGGTCGGAGTGAGCCGGCGCACGCGGATCACCATCGAGGTCGACGGCACCATCTTCTCGATGCGTGGCTGGCGAGCGCGCGAACTGGCGAGGTCGGCAGGGCTAAGGCCGACGTTCAACGGGGTCCGCGGCGCCTGGGTGGCTGACACCAAGCGGTTGGGGGATCTGCTGGCGTACGCCGAGAGTCGGAACATTCCGGTCGTGATCGAGGATCCGCGCCAGGGCGAGCTGTTCGATGACGTGACTGCCACTCACGTCGCCGACGATGGGGTCCGTCCGACGGACCCCATCGCTGAGGAGGGGGTAAGCACCGCTGACACCCCTGGTGGTGGCCGGTGAGTGCGGGCGGGTTCGGTGCCGAGTACCCGTCCGCGGAGGTGCCACCGCCGGAGGGCTGGACGCCGAGCGTGGTGGATGTTGGGGCGATTGTGCGGCAGCGGTTGCCGGTCTTGGACTGGGCGGATCTGTTCGCGGTGGAGGACGAGGGCGAGGAGTGGATCCTTGAGCCGGTTCTGGCTGCTCGGCGGATGGTGGCGTTGTACTCGGCTCCGAAGGTCGGCAAGAGCTTGTTGATGCTGGAACTGGCGGTGGGCATCGCGTTGGGCAAGCGCACGTTGGGCACGACACCGGCGCCGCGTCGGGTGCTCTATGTCGACTTCGAAAACGATCCCCGCGGTGACATCAAGCGTCGCTTGGAGGCGATGGGCTACGGCCTTGGTGATGCCGTGTTGTTGCAGGAGGGGTTGTTCTACCTCTCGTTCCCCACGATGGCCAAGCTCGATACCGCCCAGGGTGCGATGGATCTGCTGGCCGCGGTCAGCGAGTACGGGTGTGAGGTCGTGGTCATCGACACGGTGTCGCGTTCGGTGGGTGGGGAGGAGACCCCCAACGACACCT
>CAZTHV010000031.1:16069-16633 GCA_964613165.1 uncultured Marmoricola sp. | reverse complement strand
CATGGGCACGCTCTCAGGCGGCGGCACGCAGGTGATCTCGATCGGCGAGCGCTGCCTGCTCGGGGCGAACGCCGGCATCGGCATCTCGCTCGGCGACGACTGCGTCGTCGAGGCCGGCTGCTACGTCACCGCCGGCACCAAGGTCACCGTGCGCGACCTGGACAACAAGCCCAAGGTGGTCAAGGCACTCACCCTCTCCGGCGCGGACAGCATCCTCTTCCGCCGCAACTCGGTGTCGGGCGCGCTCGGGGCGGTGCCCCGGAAGTCCGAGGGGATCGCGCTCAACGACGACCTGCATGCCCGCCAGTAGCCGAACCGGGAGACGCGGGGCATCGCTGGTCTTCCTGACGACGCTGGCGCTGGTCGCCGGCGTCGGCGTCGCGATCTGGCGCAGCGCCGACTCGCTGAGGGACCCGCCCGGGTGCGCGGCGACGGTGAGCGGCCGGACGGTCGGCCTGGAGCCGGACCAGTCGGAGAACGCCGCCCTGATCGCGGCCATCGGGGTGACCCGGGGACTGCCGGCCCGGGCGGTCTCGATCGCACTGGCGACGGCGTACCAGGAGA
>CAZTHV010000031.1:7765-16059 GCA_964613165.1 uncultured Marmoricola sp. | reverse complement strand
GGGCACCGAGAAGCAGGTGCGCGACGAGCACTATGCGATCAACGCCTTCTACGACGCGCTGGAGAAGGTGCGGGGCTACGAGACGATGCGGATCACCGAGGCGGCCCAGCGGGTCCAGCGCTCCGGCTTCCCAGAGGCCTATCAGGACCATGCGGCCGATGCGCGTGCGCTGGCCTCGGCCCTGACCGGCTACAGCACCGGTGGCGCCTTCAGCTGCGTCGTCCCGGAGTCGGAGGGCCCGGGCTCGGCCGCCGCCGTCCAACGCTCGCTCGCCGAGGCGTACGGCGACCTGGACGTCGCACGCACCGGCGTACGACAGGACCTGGCGATCCGGGTCGCCGCCGACGATGCCGGGCAACGGCTGGGCTGGTCGGTCGCCGCCTACCTGCTCGCGTTCGCGGAGCGACTGGACATCGACTCGGTCGCCTTCGACGGCCACGTCTGGCGGGTCGGCGACGACTCGTCGAAGGGCTGGCAGCCCCGCAAGGCCTCGGCCACGACGGTCACGGTGGGCCTCGGATGATCCGGTTCCTGCTCGCCCTCGTCCTGGTGACCACGGGGCTGGCCGGTCTGACGACCGGCCTGGCGACCGGCGGGGGGACCGGCCCGGCCGAGGCTGCCAAGAGCTCGACGATCCGCGGATGGCGGACAGCGCCCTTGACGGTGACCCGGCACGCGCGGCGAACCCTCAAGCTCCGGGTGGCGACCGCGGGCGGGCCGGTCAAGCGCAAGGTCCGCATCCAGGTCCGCCGGGCCGGTCAGACGGTGTGGAGACCCGGACCGCGGCAGGCGACGAACCAGCGCGGCAAGGTGCGCTACCGGTGGCAGGCGCCACTGAACGAGGGCAGCTACCAGATCCGCGCCGTCGCGCTCCGCCGCGGCGCGGCGGCACGGGTGGTCAGTGCCGAGCGTGCCGTCACCGTGCGCGACCCCTGGGCCGGCGAGGTCCGCGCCCTGGTCACCCGGCTCAACCGGGCGCGCGCGACTGCCCGCCAGTGCGGATCGACGAGGTTCGCCGCGGTCCCGCCGCTGGTCGTGGACGAGCGGCTCGCCACCGCCGCCCGGCGCCACGCGCAGGCGATGGCGGACCGGGGCTTCTTCAGCCACATCTCGCCGGGCGGCCGCACTCCCCAGGATCGTGCCCGCGCGGCCGGCTATCGCGGGCTGGTCGGGGAGAACATCGCCGCCGGGCCTGCGACCGCGGCGGCTGTCATCGACATGTGGCTGCGCAGCCCGGGCCACTGCCGCAATCTGATGGGTCCCGACTACCGCTCCGTGGGCATCGGCCACGGCTACCAGCCGGGCTCCCCCTACCGGCACTACTGGGTGCTGGACAACGGCACCCGCTGAGCACTCCTGACGGGGTCCCGCCGGCGGTGGGGCAACCCGGGTCCTCTCGGCCTCGCTACCTCAGCCGCTCCACCGCGGCGGCGACGCGCTCGTCGGTGGCGGTGAGCGCGATCCGGACATGGCGCGCGCCGGCGGGACCGTAGAAGTCGCCGGGGGCCACCAGGATGCCGCGCTCGGCCAGCCAGCCGACGGTCTCCCAGCAGGTCTCATCGCCCCGCTCCGTCCAACGCTGTGCCCAGAGGTAGAGCGAGCCCTCGGAGTGGTCGATCCGGAAGCCGGCGCCCTCGATGGCCGCACGTAGGAGATCGCGCCTGGCGGCGTACCGGGCGTACTGCTCGTCCACGTGGGCGTCGTCGTCCAGTGCGGCGACCATCGCCCGCTGCTGCGGACCCGGCATCATCAGGCCGAGGTTCTTGCGCACCGCGAGCAGCTCGCCCACGACGTCCGGGTCACCCGCGACGAAGGCACACCGGTAGCCGGCCAGGTTGGAGCGCTTGGAGAGCGAGTGCACCGCGAGGATGCCCTGCAGGCTGCCTCCGCAGACATCGGGATGGAGGACCGAGACCGCCGGGCTGTCCGGCTCCCAGCCGAGCTCGAGGTAGCACTCGTCGGAGACCAGCAGCACATCCCGCTCACGGCACCAGTCGACCACCTTGCGCAGATGCTCGACGGGAAGGATCTTGCCGGTCGGGTTGGAGGGCGAGTTGAGCCACAGCATCCGCGGCCGCTCGGGTCCCACGGCGGTCAGCGAGTCGGCGCGCAGCACCCGGGCGCCGACCAGCGCCGCCCCCACCTCGTACGTCGGGTAGGCGAGCTCGGGCTGCACCACCAGGTCGTCCGGACCGACGCCCAGGTGGAGCGGCATCGAGGCGATCAGCTCCTTGGAGCCGATCACCGGCAGCACCGCGTCCAGACCGAGCCCGGTGACGCCGAAGCGGCGGGAGAGCCAGTCCACGCAAGCCTGCCGGGTCTCCGGCAGGCCGATCGTCACCGGGTAGCCCGGGAAGTCGGTCGCCGCCGCGAGCGCCTGCTGGACCACCGCCGGGGTCGGGTCCACCGGGGTGCCGATGGAGAGGTCGACGATGCCGTCGGGGTGCGATCGCGCCTGGTCGGCGTACCTGTCCAGCGAGTCCCAGGGAAAGTCGGGGAGCCGCTGTGAGACTCCGGGGATCAGTCGTCCTGGTTCTGCGGCGGGAGCGCGGCGATCATCGGGTGGTCGTGGTCGATCTCGCCCATCTTGGCGGCACCACCCGGGGAGCCGAGGTCATCGAAGAAGTGCACGTTGGCGTCGTAGTACTCCTTCCACTCACCCGGGGTGTCGTCCTCGTAGTAGATCGCCTCGACCGGGCAGACCGGCTCACACGCGCCACAGTCGACACACTCGTCGGGGTGGATGTAGAGCATCCGCTTGCCCTCGTAGATGCAGTCGACAGGACACTCGTCGACGCAGGCACGGTCCTTCACATCGACACACGGCTGGGCGATGACGTAGGTCACCTGGATCCTCCTCCAGATACGTTGTCCCGGGCGGACGAGCCCAGCCTAGTATCCCGAGTGTGGCCGGCGAGCAAAGACCCACCATGCGATCCGACGATGACCGGCTGGGTCATCCACCGGATCATCCACTGGGTCACCCACTGGGTCACCCACTGGGGTCCCACGGCCTCGGGCCGCACGTCGTCGGCCAGCGAGTCGTCGTACGCCGGATCGTTCCGGGTGAGACCGGCCCGACGGGCGGTCCCGCCTTCACCGACGTGCTCGGCGTCTGCGAGGCGTGGGGTGACGGCACGGCGCTGATCCGCCGCGAGGACGGCAGCACCATCGCCATCGACACGGCGCTGGTCGTCTCCGGCAAGCCGGTCCCGCCGCGGCCGAGCGTGCGCCACCGAGTGCCGGCGCGCGAGGCCGAGCTGCGCGCACTGGCGCTCTTCGGCGGCCCAGAGTCCGGTACCGAGTCCGGCCCAGAGTCCGGTACCGAGTCCGGCGCAGAGGCCGGTTGGGAGACCGAGCCGCTGGGCGAGTGGGTGCGCCGCTGGGAGCGGCAGCCCCAGGGGCGACCCCGCAAGCGCGCCAACTCCTGTCTGGCCTTCGGCGATCCGGGCGTGCCGGCCGAGGAGGCGGCCGCGAGGGTCGCGGAGTTCTACGGCCGCCGCGCCCGGCCGGCGCTGGTCCAGGTCGAGGCGGGGTCGGACGTCGAGGAGGCGCTCCTCGCGGCCGCATGGGAGCCGGTGCCGGGCGGCGACGCGCTCTTCCTGCTCGGGTCGCTGGCCCGGGCACGCCGCCTGGCCGGTCCGGCGGGCGAGGTCGTCGTCCGCGAGGAGGGTTCCGCCGTGAGTGCCGAGATCGGCAAGCTGGCGCGCGGCGAGGCGGTGCTCGACCACGACTGGCTGGGCGTGCACGAGCTGACCGTGGTCGAGTCGCACCGACGGCAGGGCCTGGCCACCCGGGTGGTCGCCGCCCTGCTGGAGCGGGGCGCCGAACACGGCGCCGCCACCGTCTGGCTGCAGGTCGAGTCGACCAACACCGCGGCGAGGGCGCTCTACGAGGGGCTCGGGCTGAGCGAGCACCACGCCTACCGCTACCTCACTGCGCCTTCGCCTGGTCCTTCTCCTTCGGCGGCTTCCCGCACTTGACCGAGTCGGCGGGGATGTAGACGGTGTGGAACTTCTCCGTGCGCACCCGCGTCTTGGGGTCGCTCGCCTTGGCGAAGTGGCGCAGGACGTCCACGCTGAAGCCGGAGCTCCCCCCTGCCGGCTCGCAGTCGGGAGCATCGAGGTAGCGCAGCTTGGGCTTGGTGTAGGCGTAGCGACCGCCCTTGGTCGTGGTGATCTCCCAGTGCTTGGTGGAGTACATCGACACGGTCGCGGAGCCGCGGCCGCCGGGGGCCGACTTGGCGACGTGAGCCTTCACCAGGACGCCGTACGGCGTGTCGTTGGTGAACTTCAGGTCGAGGCTCGGCCACGCCACGGTGGCCTCACGGCCCTCGGGATAGCGGTCGATGTAGACCGAGTGCGGCTTGTGCTGGACGTCCTTGAGACCGGCGAAGAACATCGCGTTGAAGGTCGTGGTGGCGATCTGCGAGACGCCACCGCCGAGGTCCTCGCGGAAGAGGCCGTCCTTGATGACGTAGCCGGTGGTGAAGCCGTTCTCGCGGGTGCGCTCGCCCACGATGCCGTTGAGGCTGAAGGTCTCGCCCGGCTTGAGCACCGTCCCGTCGATCAGCTCGGCAGCGCGACTCAGGTTGACGTTGCGGTAGGCGGCGTAGGGGAAGTACGTCGTGAAGGTCGACACCCGCTCCTTGATGCCCAGCGCCTTGGCGTCGGCCGTGGTGAACTCCGGCTCGACCGTCTCGGTGTCCAGCTCGACGATCCGCTCGCCCTTGGGCTTGGTGAGCGCCGCGGGGAACCGGCCGGCCAGCGCCTCCGGATCCAGGCTGGCGCCGACCCGCGCCGGGACCACGCGCGGCTTGCCGTTGCGCACCTCGAAGCCGGCGTCCTTGGGCTCGGCGCCGATCGAGGACATCACCGGCTCGAGCACCTTGAGCAGCTTGGCACCGTCGACCACCGGCACCAGCGCCCCGTCCTCGGCGCGCATGCTCAGCGCGTTGGAGAACAGCCGCGGTGGCGCGACCGCCTTGGCGCCGGGCACCTTGATCACGACCGGCCCCGAGAGCGCCGGCTCGGCGAACTCGCTCATCGCCCGGTCGACCGCGCTCTGACCGATCGTCGGCTCCACGGTCGTCACCGGGAGGACGACCGGGTCGTCGCGCAGGAACGCGTCCTCCAACATCTCGGCGCCACGATCGGGGTCGACACCGGTGCCGGAGCGGCCGGGGACCGGGGTCGCGACCCCGTCGGCGAAGGTGACAGTGCCTTCGACGGCATGCTTGCCGATGCTCGCGGAGAGCTCACCCAGCGCCGCCCGCAGGGCGTTGTGGTCCACGTTGAGGATCGCCGGGTGCTCACCCCCGCCGACCAGGTGGTGCCACAGCCGGACCGGGGACAGGCTGCGGCCACCGCCGGCCTCACGGACCGAGGCCGCGTAGTCGACGCTCAGTCCCGCCTTGTCGCCGGCGACGCTCCCGCGGGTACCGTCCACGCTGACCTCGATCGGCCGCTCGGCCTTGGGCTCGAGACCCGCGCGCAGCCGCTCCCGCGCCGCTGCGGGATCGAGGCCGCCGATGGCGACGCCCTCGACGGTCGTGTCGCGGGGGACGTCGGCACCGGTCACGGCGTACGCGACACCGACGGCCACCACGGCAGCGCCGAGCACCCCGCCGGCGATCCAGCCGACGCGCCGACCGCGGCTCACAGGCCGAGTCCCGCGAACAGGTCCGTCTCCCAGCCGTTCCCGTCCAGCTCTCCGCGGGCGCCCTTGGCGATCCGGAAGAACTCCGTGCCCCACGCCTCGGCGCCGACATTGTCGGACAGCGCGAAGAACGGCCCGTCGGTGCTGATCTGGGTCGCGTGCGCCGCCAGCGCGGCCATCTTCCGGTCGATGTAGGCACTGCCGTCGACGGCAGCCGAGAGGTCCTCGTCGGAGGTGACGAACGGCGGCAGGGGGCCGTCCGGATCCATGCCCTCGAAGGTGGTCGTGTCGCCCGCCGCGCGCAGCCGCCGCAGGCCCTCGCGCATCCGGCTCTCCGACATCGCGCCCCAGTAGACCTTGGCGATGTCGTGGGCCTCGCCCAGATCCCGGCGGTACGACGGCACGGCGGCCAGCGCGGCGGCGTACGTCGCGACCCGGTGCGCCTGGATGTGGTCGGGATGGCCGTAGCCGCCGAACTGGTCGTAGGTGACCATCACCTGCGGCCGGACCTCGCGGATCACGGAGACCAGATGGTCGGCCGCCTCGGTGAGATCGGCGTGCCAGAAGGCGTTCTCGTGGACCTCGTCGGCCGCGACCGCGTGACCGTCCTCGTGCCACTGCATCCCGGAGTCCCGGTAGGTCCCGAAGCCGCCGAGGTAGCGGTGGTCGGCGACGCCCAGCGCACGCATCGCGGCGTCCAGCTCGATCCTGCGCTGGTCGGCGAGCGTGTCGTCCTGGTCGGCGGCCATGTGGGCCAGCTCGGGCACCAGGATCTCGCCCATCTCCCCACCGGTGCAGGTCACCAGGGTGACGCCGACGCCCTCGGCGACGTACTTCGCCATGGTCGCGCCCTGCCCGATGCTCTCGTCGTCGGGGTGTGCGTGCACGAGGAGAAGGCGCTTGCTCATGGGGGAGAGCCTAGGAGATCGCACCGACGGATCCGCGCCCGCGCTCCGCGGATACGGTGTGCTGGTGGCCACTCCGTCCTCTCCTGGCCCACGCGCCGCTGTCCACCTGCGGCGTACCGACGAGAACGCCGCGGAGATCGCCGCGATCACGGGCCACGGCACCGGGACGCCGGTCGGGATGAGCGGCGTCGTCGCGGACCTCGACCGCCGAGGCGTGCGCGCGCGGGTGCCGGGGGCCTGCGTCGAGTGGGGCTTCCGGTGGAACGACGCGGACGTCGCGACGGCGCGGTGGTGGCCGCAGGGGATCACCACGTCGGCCGATGCCGGCGACCCGGAGGACATCGGGCCGGACGAGGTGGACGGCCGCCGGCTGCTGGTCACCAGCTGGTACTCCAAGACCGTCGACGGGGTGAACCACGGCAGCCGGATCACCGTGGTCGACATCGACACCCTGGAGTACCGGCACGTGCTGCTGGTGACGCCCGAGATCACCGAGAACGACGTCGCGCTGCGCCCCCTGCTGGTCCACGCCGGCGGCCTGGTCTGGTGCGGCCCCTACCTGCACGTCGCCGGGACGCGACGCGGTCTCTTCTCCGCGCGGATGGACGACATCGTCCGGGTGGAGGATCCGAGCCGGGCCTTCGGCTACCGCTACGTGCTGCCGGTGCGGTTCGGGTACGACGCGCGGAGCGAGCAACCGGAGGACGGGCCGCGAGGGCCGATGCGCTACTCCTTCCTCTCCCTGGACCGCAGCGCCGATCCACCGCAGCTGGTCGCCGGGGAGTACGGCACCGAGGGGATGACCCAGCGGCTGGTGCGCTATCCCCTCGATCCGGTCTCCTTCCACCTCCACGCCGAGGAGGACGGAACGTCCTGGCCTATCTCGCTCGACGAGGAGGGACTCGGCCACATGCAGGGCGCGGCCGTGGTGCGGGGGCGCTACTACGTCACCACGAGCCATGGCCGGTGGCGCCTCGGCTCGCTGCATGTCGGCACGCCGGGAGCCTTCCGGCGCTGGCCGCGCGCCATCCCGGTCGGCCCCGAGGACATCTCCTACTGGCCGTCGCAGGATCTGCTCTGGTCGCTGACCGAGTACCCGGGCCGGCGGTTCGTCTTCTGCCTGCGCCGGTCGCAGTTCGACTGAGAGCTGTCAGCCGCGCGGCTGAAGCGCCAACTGCCGGGACTGGGCGACCAGCGTGCCGGCCGAGTCCCAGACCTCGCAGTCCTCTTCGAAGAGCCCGCCCGCCACCGTCCTGGTGTAGTGCCGCACGATCGCCCATCCCGGAGCCGGCTTGGCCCGGACGTGAGCGGTCAGCTCCAGAGTCGGAGCCCAGCCGGGCATACCCTGGTCGAAGGTCACCGGCGGCAGCGCGTCGACCACCATCAGCAGCGCGATCGGGTCCAGTGGCCGGTCGTCGGCCAGCTTGAGCCAGCCCTGGATCAGGCCCAGCCGACTCGGCTTGCCGACCGCCCACATCGCCGACGTGGGATCCAGCCGCGTCCCGAAGCGCTCGATCAGCGGGACGGCTCGGCGGATGTCCTCGGGGGCATCCACGGTGGCGATGCACTTCTCCAGCGGCGGCAGCTCCGGCGGCGCGAGGGCGAGATGCAGGGCCGCCGCCTCGGCGTCGGACTGAGCGTCGTGGGCACGGTCGAGGTCGCCGTACGTCGCCAGCGCCGCGATCCGCGCGGTGGCCACCCCGTCGACGTCCTGCAGCAAGGTCGCCG
>CAZTHV010000031.1:5322-7755 GCA_964613165.1 uncultured Marmoricola sp. | reverse complement strand
CGAGAAGCGGCCTCCGGCGCGGACCACCCGGGTCTCCACGACCGCCGGGCCGGGCTGCGAGGCGCTCAGGTAGTGGGCGCTGACCGAGAACGGGTCGGGGTGACCGGGACCGGCGGCCTCGCGTACGGCGTTGCCGATGACCGCGAGCAGGTAGCCGCCGTTGACGCCGACGCCGACTTGCCAGCCGGCCCCCAGCTCCGCGGCGTACCGGCCTTCGCCGAGGGGGCTCACGGCGATGCCGCGATCGAACTCGTAGGTCATCGGGCTCACTCCGGGTGCTCTGGGGTCGGGTACGGTCGAGGGCAGACCGACTCTAGAACGACACTCTTGGGGGGACGACATCGTGCGTGTCGTACGACGCCGGGCCGGGGTCCTGCTGACCGCACTGCTGATGACGCTCACCGTCGGCCTGAGCGGCTGCGGACCGGACGAGGCGAAGGGCACCGCGGCGGCCCCGACGCCGACGCCCACCACGCCGCCGAGCGAGTCGTCGGGCCCGCCGTTCGAGGACGAGCCGGTCCCGCCGATACCGACCGACACCGCGCTGCAGCAGCCGAAGGCCGGCTCGACGATCAGGCCCGAGGCCACCCGGACCGCCGTACCCGGCGCCAGCCAGCTGCCCGCCCCCACCGAGGCGCCCCGCACCATCCAGGGCTTCCCGGTGCCCGAGGGCGCCACGGTCAAGGATCCGGGACCGCTCGACGACACCTGGCAGTTCGACATCCAGACCAGCGAGCCTGGCAAGGTCATCGCCTTCTACAAGCGGGTGCTGCCGCAGATGGGCTACACGGTGCGCACCGACGTCACCTACACGCTCGGCCTGGAGAAGGTGCACTGGGACCTGGCCTTCGACGGCAAGGTGTCCGGAACGATGGCCCGCGACCCCGACAACGGCGTGGTCTTCGTGGTGGTCAACCCACCGGGCCAGAAGGCTATCGCCGGGGAGTGACCTCGACGCAGACCGTGCGGACATCGGGGAGCTGGTCGGAGGTCGCCGCGGCGCGGACCATGCAGCGGTTGCAGTGGCTGCACACTCCGGCCTCGGCCTCGCCGGTGCGCAGCCGCTCGACGAGGTCCGGCTCACGCAGCAGCGCGCGGGCCATCGCGACGAACTCGAAGCCGTCCGCCATGGCCCGCTCCATGGTGTCGCGGCGGTTGATCCCGCCGAGGAAGATCAGCGGCATCGAGACGGCCTCACGGAAGACCAGTGCCTTCGCTCGCAGGAAGGCCTCCTCGAACGGGTAGGCCTTGAAGAACCGCCTGCCCGCCGGCGTCCTCATGCCCAGGCGCACCAGCGGCGGCATCGCCGCGGCGAACTCGGCCACCGGCGCGTCGCCGCGGAAGAGGTACATCGGGTTGAGCAGGCTGGAGCCGGCGCTCAGCTCCAGCGCGTCCAGGTGGCCGTCCGCCTCCAGCAGCCGGGCGAGCTCGACGCTCTCCGGCATCGAGAAGCCCGCCCGCGAGCCCTCGGTCATGCCGATCTTGGCGGTGACCGCAACGGCGTCGCCGACCTCCTCACGGACGGCGCGGGCGACCTGGCGGGCGAAGCGGGACCGCTTCTCCAGCGAGCCGTTCCAGTCGTCCTTGCGGCGGTTCTGGCCGGGCGCGAGGAAGGAGCTGAGCAGATAGCCGTGTGCCATGTGGATCTCCAGCACGTCGAATCCCGCGTCGACCATCACCCGCGCCCCGCGGACGTAGTCGCGGGTCACCCGGGCGATGTCCGCCGTCGAGGCCGAGCGGATCATCCGCATGCTCAGCGGCGAGGGCATCGCACTGGCGGCGAGCGCCGGCACGCCGTTGGAGCGGCCGTTGGCCACCGGGCCGGCGTGGCCGAGCTGTCCGCCGATCCTCGCGCCGGTCTCGTGGATCGCGTCGGCCAGCCGGGCAAGCCCCGGCAGGCTGCGATCGCCGAGGACGATCACCTCGCGGTGAGTGCGGCCCTCCGGCGCGACGGCGAGGTAGGCGACCGTGGTCAGTCCGACGCCACCGCGGGCGGGGGCCAGGTGGTAGTCGATCAGCTCGTCGGTGACCAACCCGTGCGGCGTACGCCCCTCGAAGGTCGCCGCCTTGAAGACCCGGTTGCGCAGCCGGACGGGACCGAGCTCGGCCGGCGCGAAGACCTCTGGAGTAGCCACCGGAAAACTGTAACGTGTTCCAATTTCTTGGTCAGTCGCCCACCACCTGCAGCATCCCGCGGGTGGCCAGCTCGTCGGCGAGCTCGTTGTCGGCGACGCCGGCGTGACCCTTGACCCAGAACCACTCCACCTGGTGGCGAGCACAGGCCGCCTGGAGCCGCTGCCAGAGGTCGACGTTCTTGACCGGCTGCTTGGCCGAGGTCCGCCAGCCGTTGCGCTCCCAGCCGGCGATCCACTTCGTGATGCCGTTGCGGACGTAGGTGCTGTCGGTGTGCAGATGCACCGTCATCGGCCGGGT
>CAZTHV010000031.1:0-5312 GCA_964613165.1 uncultured Marmoricola sp. | reverse complement strand
GCTCCATCCGGTTGTTGGTGGTCTCGGCGGACTCCCCGCCGTACATCTCGCGCACGTGGGCGCCGTATCGCAGCACCGCGCCCCAGCCGCCCGGGCCCGGGTTGGGCGTGCAGCCGCCGTCGGTATGGATCAGGACGACGTCGGTCACGCCGACATCCAACCCGATGCCGCCGGCCGGCGCCTCCTCGACCCCGCTCGGCTCACTCCTGCCCGAGCAGCATCGTCACCGTGAGCGTGGAGTCGGTCAGCGCGACCACCTCGTGGCGCAGCATCGCCGGGAGGTACAGCACATCGCCCGGCCGCAGCTCGAACGACCCGTCGTCGTGACTGAGCCGCAGATGCCCGGCCAGCGCCTGGATCAGCACCGGATGGTGGGCCTGGTGCTCGTGCAGCTCCTGGCCCGCCTCGAACTCGAAGGCCACCAGGTGCGCCTCCGGTGCCTTCATGACGTTCTGCGCCCGCGGCTTGTCCGCGAACGGCTCCAGCTGCCCGATGAGACCTTCGACGTAGATGGGATCGCTCATGCCCCGACCGTACGCCGTCCTCAGGAGTCCCGAGCCGCACACGACAGGGGCCGGGCGAACCCGGCCCCTGCGCTCGAGCTGGCACTCGAGCGTCACGCCTGTCACGGCTGACGCATCAGCGCCGACTCACCACTTGTGCGTCGTCCCGTGCTCGATGTTGTAGTACATGCCGATGTGCGTGTAGAAGTTCATCGCGCCGAAGAGCAGGAACACCACGCCACCCACGACCCAGGCCCAGACGGCCCACCGCAACAGCTGCGGCCGGTCGGTCAACATCGCGATCGCGAAGAGCAGTGCGCCGACGGCGACGATCCCCCACAGCCCGCCGAGGAACAGCGCCTCGAGGATGGGCGTGTCGCCGAAGCGACCGCTGATCGGCTCCTCCGGCGGAGCGGCACCGAGCTGGAAGCGGACGAAGGCGATGGCCAGGACGGCCATGGCCACACCGAGAGCGCCGACGAAGATGCTGACCGGCTTCAGCGCCGCGAGGGCGCTGGCATTGGCGTTCTCGACGTCGGCGTCGAAGGTCGCGCGATGGCGCCACAGGTACACCGCGGCGAAGAGGAGCAGCGCGCCGAACCCCGCCGCCGGCTGGCCGAAGGCGATGTTGGCGTACTCGAACCCGCCGCCTCCGAAGGGCCAGGTCACTGTGGTGTGGATCCCCAACACCAGCAGCAGAAGACCGGTGACTCCGAAGAAGCCTGCCCAGCCTTCACTCTCGATGCGCCTGTTCCGAATGAGAAGCGCGAGGAACCAGGCGAATCCCAGTAGTCCCGCGCCCGCCGTGACGGCAACCAACTCGTTGTAGACGACCATGCGTCGACCCTCCTTGCTCGTGACCGGAGCTGACCTGAAACTCGGTAGTTGAACCTTCAATTATCAGGTACAACGCCGGGCCACTGGGTCTATTCCCGAGACGCCGGGAGATCAATCGCCTGGAGGAATGCGGCGCCCACCTTGAGTGTCAACATATGCTGACACCATGCGCACCGCACACGACACCGCCGACGACGATCCGGTGAGCGAGCTCGCCGCGGTGGCCGAGGCGAAGAGGCAGGTGGCGCGCCGCGAGGAGGTCGCGGTCCGCCGAGCACGTCATGCCGGTCTCAGCTGGGCCGAGATCGGAACCCTCCTCGGAGTCACCCGCCAAGCGATGCATCGCAAGTACCGGAAGGTCGGCTGAGTCGCGCGGATGGCGGTAGTCTTCGTCCAGGACGGCTGACCAGACGTATACGCGGCGGAGGACCGGCTGACCATGTCTGGAGAACTCGGGATGGACCGCGAGGCTCTCGCGGCGGCGTACGTGTATCTGCTGGGCCGCGCCCTGGTCGCCCGCCAGGAGCAGCTCGATCTCACCGAGGACGGGGTCGGCTACAACACGGTCAAGCACAACCCAGCCGGCCGGCCCCTCGACTGGGTCAACCCCAATCTGGACGTCACCAACAGCGAGGCGTGGATCGGCGTCGACCCGGAGACTCCCGCGGTGCTCGCCGTGCCACGGATCGAGGGCCGGTACTACACCGTCCAGATCATCGACGAGTGGGGCGAGGTGATCAGCAACATCAACGAGCGCAACTACCCGGACCATCCGCACGGGGAGTTCGCGTTCGTGGCGCCGGGGTCGCGTGCCGAGATCCCCGAGGGCGCGGTCCGCATCGAGATCCGCTCGAGCAAGGCCAAGCTGCTGGCCCGGGTCGAGCTGCGCGGGGATATCGACGGAGCGGTCGTCCTCCAGCACCAGATCGCGCTGCGGTCCCTGGGAGATCCCCGGATCCCGGAGCCGGTCGCGATCCCGCCGTTCGACAACCGGTCGCTGATCGGGGTCGAGCTGTTCGACCATGCCGATGCCCTGCTCGCGTCCGCGCCCGACGTGTCACCCGTGGCCGCGCAGATGCAGGCGACGGTGCGCGACGTCGCCGCGATGGTCCGTGACCCCGAGGTCCGCGATCGGGTCGACCAGGTGCTGCACGCCGAGACGATCCCCGGGTTCCAGCGGTACGCCGTACAGGAGGCCGGCGCGGTCGGGAACAACTGGATCGCCACCACCGTCATCGGCACCTACGGTGAGGACGTCGCGATCCGCACCGCCGCCAATTACGTGGGCATCTGGGCCAACACCAGTCACGAGGTCGTGTACTTCGTGACCACCCGCGACGCCGACGGCCGGCCGCTCGACGGGGCCGGCAGCTACGTGCTCGACTTCCCCGCGACCGCACTGCCCGGCGACCAGGTCGACGCCTACTGGTCGCTGAGCCTGGTCGACGTGCCCGGCTTCGTCGCCGTACCGAACCGGCTCGACCGCTATTCCTTCAACAGCATCGCGCCGCCACCGTCCGAAGCCGACGGATCGCTGAGGATCGTGCTCGCTCCCGAGAGCACGCCCACCGTCCCGGAGGCGCACTGGCTGCCCACGCCCCGCGACCGGGCGTTCTCCCTCACCTTCCGCACCTACGTCCCCAGGAGCACGGCGAGGGGCGGGGGCTGGTTCCCTCCCGCGCCGCACAGGATCGACCCATCCCGATGAAGGCGAGGCGGACATGACGGAGTCGAAGCTGACGGCCGGGACGGCGGGCGCGCTCGCGGAGGAGGCCTACACCTACGGATTCGCGATCGTCGAGAACTACCGCGCCATGTTCGGGATGTGCGTCTGGCGCGACTCGCCGCAGTACTCCGGCTTCAACCGCTACCTGCACGGTCGCCAGCTGTTCGACTCCAGCTACGACGCCGTCGTCAACGCCAACAACGACACTCTGTACTCCACGACGTTCGCCGATCTGCGCGCCGAGCCGATCGTGCTCAGCGTCCCGGCCACCGGTGATCGCTACTTCGTGATCCAGCTCGTCGACATGGGCACCGACAACTTCGCCTACATCGGCACCCGTGCCACCGGCCGCGACGGAGGCGACTTCCTCCTGGTCGGGCCGCGGTTCCGCGGTCCGCTCCCGACCGCGCCGTTCACCCGGGTCATCGCCGCGCCCAGTGAGTTCGTCGCGCTGGCCACCCGGACGGCGATCGACGGGCCCGCCGATCTCGACAACGTCATCGCGATCCAGGAGCAGCTCCGGATCCGCACCCTCAGCGAGTACCTGGGGCTCGGCGAGGCGCCGGCGGCCCCCGCGGTCGACTTCCCGGCGTACGACCCGGGCTTCTACGGCTCCCCGCGGCTCTTCTCCTGTCTGAGCTTCCTGCTGCCGTTCCACACCATTCCCGCGGCGGACGAGCCGGTCCTGCGGCGGATCGCACGGATCGGCGTCGGCCCGTACGTCGACTTCGACCTCGACGCCTTCGGCGCGGAGGCCCAGGCGGCGATCGTCAACGGCGCCCAGGCGGCCCACCGAGCCATCGAGGAGCGCGGCAACAGCCTCGGGACCGTCGTGGACGGCTGGCAGGACATCCCGCCGATGGGCACCTACGGCACCGACTACCTCTTCCGCTCGGCCGTCGCCTGGAAATTCATCTACACCAACTCCCCCGAGGAGGCGCTGTACCCGATCGCCGAGACCGACGCCGACGGCGACCCGCTCAGCGGCGAGCACGACTACGTCCTGCACTACCCGCCCGGGCGGCTGCCACCCGTCGAGGCATTCTGGTCCATCACCCTCTACGACTCGGCCAGCCGGCTCATGGTGGACAACCCGATCGACCGGTACTCCATCGGCGACCGCACCCCGGGGCTGCGCCACGGCGAGGACGGCTCGCTCACGCTGCGCATCCAGCACGAGCCACCCACCGGCGAGGCCGCCGCGAACTGGCTCCCCGCGCCGCAGGGGCGCTTCTACCTCAACGCGAGGGCCTACCTGCCCTCCCCCGCCTTCCTCGACGGCAGCTACCGGCTGCCGGCGATCGAGAAGGCGCATCCCTGAGCCGGGGGCCGGCCTCCTGCTCGTCGGACGACAGCAAGTGAGATCCTTGCGCACTGAATCTTCTGGACCAATACACGATGTGCCATACCAACGCGTAGATCACCAAGGCCACGACTGCGATACGTATTCCGGACTTGAGGAACAAGGACAACGTGAGCTCCAGGCCCAGTGCCCCATCTCGGTCCCGCACTTCCAAGACCGAGAATACTGCGAATACCGCGCTGGCCAGAAAGACGGCCAAGGCGATCGCAAGGCGCTGCATTGCCCGGGCCCGAGAGACCGCGACCCACTCGATCGACAGCTCACGGGAGCGAAGACGTCGCACGCACCAGACCACGATGGCAATCGCCCCGAGGAGAGTGCTTGCATGCTGCAGGAAGCGATTGACCGCAAGGCCGGCGACGAGGTCCGCTTGAAGGAACGGCAGCTCGACACCCACCAGGCTGCCTCCATGGGTGATCGAGTCCCAGACGACATGGGTCGCCAACCCCATGAGCGCAGAGATCAGGAACCAGCTGCCGTAGGAGAGTCGGCCGCGCCTTTGCATTCCTTCGTAGCCCGTCGAATCGAGCCTCAGTGGAAGCAGATCCCCTAGCGGACGTCTGACGAAGCGAAAGAGAAACGCGATCAGGACGACGCTCGGCAGACCAACGAGCAGGATCCCTTTGAATGAGTGCGAGAACGTGGCATTCACGAAGGGCTCGTACCACGACTGCGCCGTGACGGGAACGTTCAGAAAGTATGGGAGGTCGGGGACGATTGCTCCCGCGATGAGAGCTACCGGAACGAAGGGCCCTCGCAAGAGAGGCAGGACTGCCGCGGGGTGGGAAAGAGTGAACGGCATCGAGGCATCTTCTCAGGAACGCAAATTACACATTGAATCTGAACTCGACCACGTCGCCGTCGGCCATGACGTAGTCCTTGC
>CAZTHV010000030.1:11757-16904 GCA_964613165.1 uncultured Marmoricola sp. | reverse complement strand
CATTCGGCGGCCGGGACGTCCTCGCCGGCGCCGAATGCGTCCACGGGCGACGACTCGATCTCGCGCTCGGGCAGCGGAGAGGGATCGGCCAGCCGGAGATAGCTCGCGAGGGCTGACAGGGCCGGACGCGCACCGATGAGCATCGGCACATCTGCCGCGCGCAGGATCGCAGCCAGCTCGGCGTCCACGGGTCCTGATGCGAGAGTGAGTGCGAAGACCGGGACGTCGGTCCGCTGTGCCAGGGCGGCCACCTGGCGGGCCTGCTCCCGGTAGAACGCCTCCTGGCCGGTGCTGCCGCCCGGCACGTTGAGTGCCATCGCGAGTGCTCCCAGTCCGGGTGTCTGCGCCAATGCCGCGCCGGCATCGGCCAGCAGCTGCGGGTTCTCCGCGGCGGCGCCGGTGGCATCGAGCGGGTTGGCGATGCTGGCGAAGTCGGGCAGGGCGGCGGACAGTGCGGTACGGGTGGACTCGTCGGGCTGGGGCAGGGGCACGCCCAGGACCTCAGCCAGATCGGAGAGCAGACCGGAGCCGCCTCCCGAGATCGACACGAAGGCGGCTCCGGGGGCTGGGGGTCGACGCGATGCCGACATCGCCAGGAGCGTCTCGCGGAACGCGTCGAGATCGTCGACCTGGATGGCGCCGTGCGCCGACAGGTACGCCGACAGCGCGGCGCTGCTGCCCGCGAGCGCGCCGGTGTGAGCCAGGGCGGCACGCTGGCCGAGCTCGGACTTGCCGACGGAGACCACCACGACCGGCTTGCCGTGCGAGTGCGCCTTGCGCAGTGCCGCGGCGAAGTCGTCGGGCCGGCGGATCCCTTCCAGGAACACGCCGATGGCGCTCACGTCCGGCTCGCCGGCGAGTGCCGAGACGTACTCGTCGATGGTGACGAACAGCTCGTTGCCCGTGGTGATCAGGTGGCTGAGCCCGAGCCCTCGCCCCACCGCGGTGTCGGTGACCGAGTGCGTGAGCGCTCCGGACTGCATCACGAGTGCCACCCGGCCCGTCTCCAGCGGATCGGTGACCTGGCCGGAGTACCCGGCGAACCCGGTCCGGAGGTTCAGCACGCCATAGCAGTTGGGTCCGCAGAGCGCGACGTCGTGACGATTGGCTGCCGCGATCAGCGCGGCTCGCTGATCCTCTCCCTGGCCGCCCTCGCCGAAGCCGCTTGCTATCACCACTCCCGCGCGGGTACCCAGCGCGCCCGCCTCCTCGACCGACTGCACGGCCAGGCCCGCGCCGACCGCCACCGCGACGAAGTCGGG
Source organism: uncultured Marmoricola sp. (assembly GCA_964613165.1). Classification (GTDB taxonomy): domain Bacteria; phylum Actinomycetota; class Actinomycetes; order Propionibacteriales; family Nocardioidaceae; genus Marmoricola. The sequence goes on along the minus strand of CAZTHV010000030.1, from coordinate 15,642 downwards.
CGCATAGGGAAGCTCCCCGATCCGCGGGTAGGCGCGGTACCCCTCGACCTCTGCGGCTGAGGGGTGGACCACGAAGACGTCGCCCGCGAAGCCGAAGCGGCGCAGGTTGCGCAGGACGGTGGTGCCGCGGTTGCCCCGCGGCGAGGCGCCGACCACCGCAACCGAGCGGGGCGCGAGAAGCGCCCGCAGGTCACGGCCGCCCAAGGCCGCCCCGCTGCTCATCGCTCGCCGTAGGGGGCATCGCGCTTCTTGAGGAACGCGGCCATGCCTTCCTCGTCGAGAGTGCGCATCAGCGCCTCCTTCTCCGTCACCCCGTTGGAGGCGAGAAGGTAGGTGTCGACGTAGCGATGGGCGTCCTGTGCGGCCTTGAAGCCCTGGATGTCGAGGGTGAGTCGAACGGCGCGCTTGGCCAGGGTGAGCGCGTAGCCGGGCGCATTGGCGACGCGGCTCGCCAGCTTCTGCGTGAACTCCCGTAGCTCGTCCGGCGCGACCACGTAGTTGACCAGTCCGATCTCACGGGCCCGCTGAGCGGAGACGCGGTCACCGGTCAGGTAGATCTCGTTGAAGGCCTTGAACGAGGTCAGCCAAGGAAGCATGAGCAGGGGAGACAGTGCGCCGTGCCGGATCTCGGGCTCCCCGAGAAACGCCGTCTCCGACGCCACCGTCAGGTCGCCGACGGCCGCCAGGTTGCACCCAGCGGCGACCGCGAAGCCGTTGACGCAGGTGATCAGCGGCTTGTCGAGCGCCCAGAGCTTGCTGACGACGGCCGCGTTGCCTCTGGTGTGGTCGTCCCACTCCTGAGAGTTGTTGGGCAGTCCGTCGGCGTGCAGGTCGATACCGGCGCTGAACGCCCGGTCGCCGGCGCCGGTCAACACGACGACTCTCGTCTCCGGGTCCGCCTCGGCCATCGACACCGCCTCGGACAGCTCCGCGAAGGTCTGCTGCCGGATCGCGTTGTGCTTGTCCGGCCGGTTGATCGTCACCCACGAGACTCTGTCGACGGTCTCCAGCACGACATCCTCGAAGCTCACCGCTCCACCCTTCACTCGCCACGTTCGATGGCGCCTGTCCTCCGACGGGTCAGGCTGTTGTCCGTTCGAACATCTTCGAACTATAGACGCCAGTGAACCCAAGCAGGGCTGGTCATGTCAAGGGGCGTCGGTTCGTGCCACATCACGCCATATGCCTATAGTCACTGGGGTATTGAGCCGAACAACTTGCTCAAAGTCGGTCCGCCGAAGCTCTTGACCGGGTGCAAGCCCGATGCCTACCGTTGGATAGTCATCAACCTATTGGACGACCAAGACCGGGTCTGAGGGCCTCGGGCCCGGTCGACCGAGCAACGCTCTCGAGCGTCACCTGTTGGAGGAAAAACATGAGTCGTCGCAATTTCGCCTCAGGCCGATCTGCACTGGCGATCGCGATCGCCACCGCGGCGGTCCTGCTGTCTGCCTGTGGTGGAACCGCCACCAAGGGAGCCACCGCGGACGAGAACCCCGACGCGAAGGCCACCAGGGCCGTCGAGTCCGCGTCCGAGTTGAAGATCGCCAACTTCGAGGCAGGCACCAACAACTCCTACGTCCAGGCACGCATCGCGGGGTCGAAGAAGGCGGCGGCGGAGATCGGTGCGTCGCTGGAGCTCTTCGACGCCGGCTGGGACTCCACCAAGCAGTTCAACCAGATGCAGACCGCGCTGAGCAGCAAGAAGTTCAACGCCTGGCTGGTTCAGTCGGTCAACTCCGAGCCGTTGTGCCCCGTGGTCCGGAAGGCCATCGAGGCGGGCATCATGGTGACGATCGCGAACTCGCCGATGTGCGGTGCGGACACCTACATGCCCGGGACGGTCGCATTCGCGGGTAGCCAGACGGCCGAGACCTACGACATGTGGATCGAATGGATCGCGAAGGACGCCAAGCAGGGCAAGGCTCTGGTGATCACTGGCACCGCTGGCGGCGCGAACACTCGCAACATGAACGCCTCGATCAAGGAGCACTTCGCCGACACCGGCATCGAGATCGTCGCCAACCAGCCGACGGACTACTCGTCGCCGGAGGCGTTCGAGGTGGCCAGCAGCGTCCTGCAGAGCCACCCGGACGTCGACATCATCATCACCAACTGGTCCGAGAGCACCCTGGGATCCGTCGAGGCCGCCAAGCAGCTGGGCCGTCTCAAGGGCATGCGCATCTACGACCTCGGCGCCAACGGCTGGGCCCTCAAGCAGGTGGTCAACGGCACCCTGCGGATGACCTTCCCGCTCGTGCCGGGTCTGGAGGGCCAGCGGTCGGTCGAGGCGCTCGGCAAGTTCGCCGACACGGGTGAGACGGCGGGCTTCATCGACCTGATCAGCGACCCGAGCCTGCCGTCCGACCCGTTCGTCACCAAGGAGAACGTGGCCGAGCATGAGCCGTCCTTCTGACGACGAGACGACCAGGGACACCGGGCGCCCGGGCTCCACGAGCCCGGGCGCCCCGGGGCTCGGTACGCCGCCGGCGGCTGCGGGAGGTGAGCAGCACGAGAGCCTGGTGTCGTGCCGGGGCCTGGTCAAGCACTTCGGTTCCACCAAGGCACTCGACGGCGTCGACCTGGAGCTGAGGGCCGGCCAGATCCATGGCCTGGTCGGGCAGAACGGCGCGGGCAAGTCGACGTTGCTCGGGCTTCTCACGGGGCGGATCCGCCCCACCTCCGGCAGCATCCGGATGGGCGGCGTGGCCTGGGATCAGCGGGGCGTCAGCCTGCGCCAGGCTTCGGATTCGGGCGTTGCCGCCGTCTACCAGGAGCTGAGCCTCGTGCCGGCGCTCGACGCCGTCGACAACGTCTTCCTCGGCCGCGAGCGGCACCGGATGGCGGTCCTGCGGCGCAAGGAGATGGTCGAGCGCTTTCACGAGCTGGAGGAGCAGCTCGAGGTCCGGATCCCGATCGATGTGCCGGTCGGACGGCTCTCCATCGCCCAGCAGCAGCTGATCGAGATCGTGCGGGGCCTGAACGCCGACGCGAAGGTGCTGCTCCTGGACGAGCCCACCGCGGCGCTCCCGGAGCACGAGCGTCACGTGGTCCTGGAGACCATGCGGCGACTGCGCCGGCGAGGTCTCGGCCTCGCGCTCATCACCCATGCGCTGGACGAGGTGCTGGAGGTCTGCGACACCGTCACGGTGTTGCGGACCGGTCGCACCGTCGACTCCAGGCCGGCGAGCGACTGGGACAAGAAGGCTCTGGTCCACGCGATGAGCGGGAAGTACGAGGAGTTCCAGCCCGAGCTCGGGGTGCGCAATGACGTGGCGCCCTTCGTCGAGGTCGAGGGGCTGGACCTGCCGGGTGTGCTCTCCGGAGTCGACCTCCAGCTGCGGCCGGGTGAGATCGTCGGCCTGGCGGGCCTCGTCGGCGCGGGCCGGACCAGCATCATGCGGTGCCTCGCCGGCGCCGAGCCGCAGGCCAGCGGTCGCCTCCGCATCGACGGCGAGCTGATCTCGTGGCCCAGGAGCGTGAGATCCGCCTTGCGTCGTGGTATCACTCTGCTTCCCGAGGACCGCAAGTCGCAGGGCTTGCACCTGTCCAGCTCCATCCTCGAGAACGTCGCAGCGATGGATCTGGGCAAGGTCAGCTCCTGGGGCGTGATGCGGCGCTCTTCGGAGCAGGACGCGCTTCAGGCGGTGACGCCACGAGTGTCGCTTCCGCCGTACGACCCCGACATGCCCGTCCGTCGCCTCTCCGGCGGCAACCAGCAGAAGGTCCTCCTCGGCAAGGTGCTGCACAGCCGCCCGCGGCTGTTGCTCGCCGACGAGCCGACCAGAGGAGTCGACATCGCCGCGAAGGTCGACATCGCCCGCTCGCTGCGGGCGCTTGCCGACGAGGGCATGGCGATCTTGATGACCTCCGCAGAGATCGAGG
>CAZTHV010000030.1:3156-11747 GCA_964613165.1 uncultured Marmoricola sp. | reverse complement strand
GAGGATGTCCTCACCATCGCCGACTCCGTGCTGGTGGTCGCCGAGGGCCGCATCGTCGCTCATCTCGACATGCGCGAGCGAAGCGTGGCGGTCGAGGACGTGCTCAAGCACGTCTTCGAGGCCACCGACTCAGTAGCAGAACTCACGAATGAAGGAGACGTAGCATGACGACGGCCGCTACGGTGAACGCAAGCAGCGGTCCCGACGAGCGACGCAACGCATCGCGTCAGCTGGTGATCTGGGCGAGCAAGTACGGAATCGTGGTCCTGCTGGCCGCGCTGGTCCTGCTCGGCGGCGTCGCGCAGGACGGGTTCTTCTCGCGCAGCAACCTGCTGAACATCCTGAGCCAGAACGCCCCGCTGGCGCTGGTGGCCATCGGGATGACCTTCGTGCTGATCGCCGGTGGCTTCGATCTCTCGGTGGGAGCGGTGGTCTCGCTGGCAGCGATCGTGTTCGCGCGACTCGCGCCTGAGGTGAGCGTCGTGACGGCACTGCTCCTGGCGCTCCTGGCCGGTCTGCTGTGCGGACTGGTCAACGGGCTGGTGGTCACGGTGCTGAAGGTCAACCCGTTCGTGGCCACCTTCGGCACCACCTCGGTCTTCGCGGGAGGCACGCTGCTGTGGACCGGTGGGGAGCCGTTCTTCGCCAGCGGAGAAGCCTTCACCCTGCTCGGTGCCGGCGACATCGGCCCGTTGCCCGCGTCGGTCTGGGTGATGATCGCAGTGTTCCTGATCGCCGGGTTCGTGCTGCACAAGATGACCTATGGCCGCCGGGTGTTCGCCGTCGGCGGCAACGAGGAGGCGAGCCGCCTCTCCGGAATTCCGGTGCAGCGTGTCCGGCTGACCACCTATCTCCTGGTGGGTCTGTGCGCGGGCCTGGCGGGCGCGATGTTCGCCTCACGTCTCGGTGTGGGCCAGACCGACCTCGCCCCTCAGTTCGCGCTGGACGCGATCGCCGTCGTCGTCGTCGGCGGCACGTCGCTGCTCGGCGGCGAGGGAGCGATGTGGCGCACGGTGGTCGGATTGCTGCTGTTGGGCGTGCTCACCAACCTGTTCTTCGGGTGGTCGGTCGATCCGAATTGGCAGCTCATCTGCAAGGGCCTGATCGTCATCGCCGCGGTGGCCTTGGACTACTTTGGCCGCAGATTCCGATGATCACGCACGCGAGCCATCTCGTCGGCGGGAGCTGGCGGCCCAGCGACGGTCCCTCGATGACGGTCTATTCGCCGTCCACCGAGGAGCCGGTCGGAGCGGTTCCGGATGCCACGCACGCCGACCTGTCCGCCGCGGTGCGGGCCGCACGGGAGTCGTTCGACATCGGCACCTGGCGGCGCGCCTCTCCCGAGGAGCGTGCCGCGGTGCTCGAGCGGGCAGCCGACCTGCTCGAGGAGCGCATTGAGGAGGTGGCGCAGCTGGTCACCGCGGAGATGGGTGCCACGATCACCTTCAACCGACAGATCCAGCTCACCAGCCCGGTCGCGCAACTCCGTGAGGCGGCCCGGCTCGTGCGCGACTTCGAGTTCGAGGAGGAGCTGTCCGGCGGCGGTGGCCGCAGCCTGGTGATCCACGAGCCGGTCGGAGTGGTCGCGGCCATCACCCCGTGGAACTCGCCGCTGCACACTCTGGTGCTCAAGATCGCGCCGGCGCTCGCCGCCGGCTGCTCGGTGGTGGCCAAGCCCGCTGCCGAGACGTCGCTGAGCATCTACCCGTTGGCGGAGTGTCTGCTCGAAGCCGGGATCCCGCCGGGTGTCTTCAATTTCGTCACCGGCGGCCGTGAGATCGCCGCCGGCCTGGTCGCCGACCCGGATGTCGACATGGTCTCCTTCACCGGAAGCACCACGACGGGAAGCGCGATCATGCGCGTGTGCGCGGACCGGATCGCGCGAGTCGCCCTCGAGCTGGGTGGCAAGTCACCGGCGGTGATCCTCGACGACGCCGCCCCGGAGGACGTTGCTCGAGGTCTCCTGCCGGTCTCGTTCATGATCAACGGTCAGGTGTGCGTCTCGCAGAGCCGGCTACTGGTGCCACGGTCACGACATGCGGAGATGGTCGACGTACTGGTCGACGCCGTCGCGGCTCAGGTCGTGGGGGACCCGTTCGACGACGAGGTCGACATCGGTCCGATGGTCAGCGCTCAGCAACGCGAGCGAGTCGAGGGCTACGTGGCCATCGGCCGCGACGAGGGTGCCCGGGTCGCGGTGGGCGGAGGACGGCCGGGTGCGCTGACCCGGGGTCACTACGTGCAGCCGACCGTGCTGACGGGCGTGGAGAACGGCATGCGCGTCGCCCGCGAGGAGATCTTCGGGCCGGTGCTGTCGGTGATCGCCTACGACACCGAGCAGGAGGCCATCGCGATCGCCAACGACTCGGTGTTCGGACTGGCCGGCTCGGTCTGGTCGGCCGACCAGCAGCACGCCTTGGAGGTTGCCGGAGAGATCAGGACAGGCATGGTGAGCATCAACGGTGCCCAGCAGGCGCTGGGTTCGCCGTTCGGAGGCTTCAAGCGGTCCGGGCTGGGCCGTGAGGAGGGTCTCGCGGGATTGCGGTCGTTCCTGGAGGTGAAGGCGGTGGCCCTGCCGGGAGATCGGCCGGGAGATCAGTCAGGAGATGGGAAGCGATGAAGTCGACGGCGGCTGCTATCTGGGAGCCGGGCGGGAAGTGGGAGGTCGATGAGATCGAGGTCGATCCTCCGCGCTCCGGCGAGGTGCTGGTGCGATGGGTGGCGTCGGGACTCTGTCACTCCGACGAGCACATCAGGCAGAGAGACACCGTTCCGCGGTTCCCGATCGTGGGCGGCCACGAAGGCGCCGGCGTTGTCGAGGAGATCGGCCCGGACGTCCATGACCTCGCGCCCGGAGACCATGTCGTCTGCTCGTTCCTGCCGGCGTGCCGGGAGTGCCGGTTCTGCCGGATGGGCAAGAGCAACCTGTGCGACTCCGGCCAGTACGCGCTCGAGGGCTGTCAGCTCGACGGCACCTTCCGCTTCCACGGCCGCGGCCAGGACCTGGGCGGCATGTGCACGCTGGGAACGTTCTCCCAGTTCGCCACCGTCTCGCGTCAGTCCCTGGTCAAGGTGGCCGACGACATTCCGCTGGACGTCTTGTCGGTGATCGGATGCGCGGTGCCGACGGGTTGGGGATCCGCGGTTCACGCGGGCGGCGTGACCGAGGGCGACGTCACGGTGGTGTACGGCGTTGGCGGCATCGGGATGAACGCGCTCCAAGGGGCGCGGTACGCCGGAGCGGCACAGGTCGTCGCGGTCGACCCGGTGGCCTTCAAGCGGGAGCAGGCGGGTGGCTTCGGTGCCACCGCCACGGCGAGCGACGCGGCGGAGGCGCATGCGTTGGTCATGGACCTGACGAACGGGGTGGGCGCGGACCAGGCGGTCGTCTCGGTCGGTGTGCTGACCGCGGACGTGGTCACGGCCGCCGTCGAGGCCATCCGCAAGGGCGGCACGGTCGTGCTCACCGGGCTGGCAGCGGCGGATGACCTGACCATTCAGCTTCCGGGGACTCACGTCACGCTCTTCGAGAAGCGCATCCAGGGCGCGATCTTCGGCTCGGGCAACCCCGGCACGGACATCCCGGCCCTGGTCCAGCTCTATCGTGAGGGCCGGCTCAAGCTCGACGAGCTGATCACTGCGCGATACCGAGTCGACCAGATCAACGAGGCCTACGACGACCTCGCTGCCGGGCGCAACATCCGCGGCGTCGTGATCCACGACCGCTAGGCCGGCGACATGTGGTTCGGGGTCTCCGTGCGTGGCTCACGCCCGAGGCTGAGGGTCGCCCCGCCGCGGCGATGGCGATGGATCGGAGGGCGAGGATGAGCACGGGCGACGCGAGTCCCTTCGTCCGGCAGCGCCCACCCGTGCCGAGACGCCGGCGTGTGGCGATCAAGGACAACATCGACGTCGCCGGAGAGGTGACGACGTCGGGGAACGCTCATCTCGCGGCTCAGGCGTCGCCGGCGCCGACCGACGCGGCCTGTCTCGGTGGGGTCCGGGCGGAGGAGGCGAGAGGCGAGATCTGCCTGGTCGGGAAGACGGTGCTCAACGAGCTCGCGGCCGGCGTCACGGGCGACAACCCATGGACGGGACTGCCGAGGAATCCGTTGTATCCGGGCCACCTGCCGGGAGGCTCCTCGAGCGGCTCCGCGGTGGCGGTGGCGAGCGACCTCGCCGATGTCGCGCTCGGCACCGACTCCGGGGGCTCGGTCCGGATTCCGGCCGCGTTCACGGGCACGTGGGCGCTGAAGGCGACGACGGCGTCGATCGACCCGAGCGGGATTCGTCCGCTCAGTCCGACGCTGGACAGCGTCGGGGTGCACGCCGCCGATCTCGACCGGCTCGCCCTCGGGTGGCGGATGCTGCGAGCCGTGAGCCGGCCCGCCGAGCGGATGCCGCCGGCTCGGTCGGTCGGGCGAGTGGTGACGGCCTGGGAGGACGAGCACACCGCATCGGCGATCGACGGTGCGCTGGCCGCCTCGGGCCTGCCGGTCGAGAGCTGCGGCATCGACGAATGGGCCGTCGCGCGCGGGGTGGGCCTGGAGATCCTGGCCGCCGAGGCGTTCGAGATCAATCGCGAGCTGTGGGTCGCGGGAGTCCTGGGTGCGGAAGCCGCGGGCCTGGTCGCCGCGGGCGCGCAGCTGGCTCGCGCCGGTCTCGACAGCGCCTACCGGTTCAGAGCGAGATGGCGCGCTCGGCTGCTCGAGGTGCTCGAGCGCTGCGACGTCATCTGCTGCGCGGTGGTAGGCGGACCGGTGCCGACGGTGGACCAGCGGGACGCGGAGGTCTGGTTGCCGACCTTGAACACCATGCAGGTGAACCTCGCCGGCCTGCCGGCGCTCTGCCTGCCGTTGCCCGCCGGCGATCGGCGCAACGGCGGACACGAAGGGAATCGGGCCGCCGTCCCGCCGGTCAGCCTGCAGCTCATCGGTGCCCCGGGTGGCGAGGAGCGGCTCCTCGATCTCGCCGCGAGGATCATGATGCGCTTGAGCTGAGACCCGTCGCGGCTACGACGCGTGCTGCTCGGTCGGCGCTCGGGGGTGAACGTCAGCGGGCGTCCGGATCGGGGACCGGGGTGGCGAGGAGGCCGTTGCGCTCGACGTACCGCTCGAAGATCAGCGTGAAGAACGGCGGGACGGCGGCGGCGAGGCCGGCGAGGGTGAGCCGGAAGGACCAGCCGAAGGTGGTGCGGGCCAGCAGCGTCACCAGCAGGTAGACCATGAAGAGGACGCCGTGGATCGGTCCGAAGACCTTCACTCCGAGCTCGGTGGTCTCGGGCACGTACTTGAGGTACATCCCGATCAGCAGGCCGGCCCAGGAGCAAGCCTCGGCGATGGACGCGGCGCGGAACCAGGTGCGAACACGGGCGGGGTCGAGGCGGGCGGGGTCGGTGAGGGGCGGCGGAGTCGTCGTCACGCCGACACCGTAGAGCCGACGTCCAAGAAGTCGGCGTCCGGGAGCCGGTGCGCCAGATGGGCCCGCTCTTGGCCGGTCTGGGAGAGTCGGCTCGTGATGAAGGAGACGGCCAAGCGACTGGTCCTGGAGATCCTCGGCTGGGGACTGGTCGTGCTCGGGGTCGCGGCCCTGGTGCTGCCCGGCCCGGGGCTGTTGATGCTGGTCGGCGGTCTGATCATCCTGTCCCAGCAGTACGAGTGGGCCGAGCGCCGGCTCGAGCCGCTGAAGGAGAAGGCGCTCAGGGGGGCCGCGGAGGGTGTGGAGAGCTGGCCGCGGATCGCCGCCTCGACCACCCTCGCGGTGGGCCTGATCGCCTGCGGGGTGCTCTGGATCGCCAAGCCCGAGGCACCGGGCTGGTGGCCGCTGTCGGACACCTGGTGGCTGCCCGGTGGACTGTGGACCGGAGTGACCCAGATCCTCTCCGGTCTGGTCGCCCTGGCGCTGCTGGTCTACAGCTTCCGCCGCTTCCGCGGGGCGGCGGTTGAGCCGGCCGGCGATCAGTCCTGAGCGGTACCGCGCTCAGCGGCCGCCTCGGCCAGCGCCTCGGCGAAGTGCGGCACGCTCTGCCGCAGACCGGCGATCGCCTCGGCGGTGAAGTGCAGCGCCTCGAGGCGCGACTGTGCGACGACGGTGGCCGAGCGCAGCTTGTGGTTGAGCAGCGCCATCTCGCCGATGATCTCGCCCGGGCCGAGGCGAGCCACCTCCTCGCCCTGACGGCGGACCGCCACCTCGCCGGAGAGGATCAGGTACGCCTTGTCCGCCGGCGTGTGCTCGACCATCAGCGCCCAGTGCTCCGGCACCGTCAGGTACGTCCCGGCCTTGCCCACCGCGCGGATCTCCGCGTCGGTGAAGTCGCTGAACCGGGCGATGCGTGCGAGCTGGTCGATCCGCCGCTGCTCCTCGGGTCCGACACCGTGCGACATGTGCGGTTCTCCTCTCGCCGGCGGACAGCCGGCCCTCGCGTTCCTTGCTCTCGTCTGTCTCGTCCGCAGTGTCCTGACGTCCGCGGCGGGGTGTCCAGCGCCGTCGGCGGTTGTCGGCCGGATATCCGAGATCTCCAACGAGCGACACTCACCAGAGTGACAAGTCAGGCCGGGATGCCGAGCTGGTGAGACCCAGGTCGGCGGGTGCCGTCCGGCGACGGGACTAAAAGACAGTCTTGACTGTTTGTGGCGGGGCGGGTCAGGATTCAGGCATGACCACCACCCGCGTGCCGCAGGAGGAGCGCACCCGCGCGATGCGTCGCCGGCTGCTGGAGGCGACGATCCAGTGCCTGGTCGAGTACGGCTGGAGCGGCACCTCGACCACGCTCGTCTCCCAGCGCGCGGGAGTGAGCCGTGGCGCCCAGCTGCACCACTTCCCGACCAAGAGCGCCCTGGTCACGGCCGCGGTCGAGCACCTGGCCCGGCTGCGCGGCGAGGAGCTGGCCGAGGCCGCCGCGGCCCTGCCCGCCGGCGACCGGCGTACCCGGGTGGTGCTGGAGCTGCTCGCCGAGCACTTCACCAGCGACGTCTTCGCCGCCGCGTTGGAGGTCTGGTCGGCCGCCCGCACCGACCCCGAGCTGCTCGCCGCCGTCGGCCCGCTGGAGAAGACCACCGGACGGGAGACGCACCGGCTCACCGTCGAGATGCTCGACGTGGACGAGTCCGCGCCCGGAGCCCGCGAGCTGGTGCAGGCGACCCTCGACCTCATCCGGGGCCTCGGGCTGGCCAACACGATCAGCGACGACCGCGTCCGCCGCGAGCGCATCCTCGACCGCTGGGCCGGGTTGCTCGACGACCAGTTGCCCCGAAGGGACCCACGATGAACGCAGTGTTGGAGCGGGTCCTGAGCGACCTCGCCGCGGAGGGCGACGCCCTCGAGGCCGTGGTCGCGCCGCTGGACGAGGCCGGCTGGCGCACCGCGACGCCGGCCGAGGGCTGGGATATCGCCACCACGATCGCGCACCTCGCCTGGACCGATGAGTCTGCGATCGCGGCGGGCACCGACGCTGGGTCCGATGGTGGAGGGGCGTGGGACGCCCTGGTGTTGCGGGCGATGGCCGACCCGGCCGGATTCGTCGACGCCGAGGCGTTCGAGGGCGCCAAGGCCGGCTCGGCCGCGATCCTCGATCGCTGGCGACGGGCGCGCGTGGCCCTGGCGGACATGCTCCGCGCCTACCCGAAGGGCCAGCGGCTGCCCTGGTACGGCCCGCCGATGAGCCCGACGTCGATGGCGACCGCGCGCTGCATGGAGACCTGGGCCCATGCGCTCGACGTGTACGACGCACTGGGGATCGCCGTCGAGCCGACCGACCGCATCCGGCACATCGCCCACCTGGGCGTGCGCACCCGCGACTTCGCCTTCGGGGTGCACCAGCAGGCGCCGCCGGCCGAGCAGTTCCGGATCAGCCTCGTCGCGCCGTCCGGCGAGGTGTGGGCGTGGGGGCCGGACGACGCCGCGCAGACGGTCACCGGGCCGGCGTACGACTTCTGCCTGCTGGTGACCCAGCGACGCCACCGCGACGACCTCGACCTGGTCGCCACCGGGCCGGACGCAGACCGCTGGCTGGACATCGCCCAGGCCTTCGCCGGGCCGTCCGGCGCGGGCCGGCAACCGAGCGGGGACGCCCGATGAGCGTCCGGATCGGCAACTGCAGCGGCTTCTACGGCGACCGCCTCACCGCCATGCGGGAGATGCTCGAGGGCGGCGAGGTGGACTATCTGACCGGCGACTACCTCGCCGAGCTGACCATGCTGATCCTGGGCAAGGACCAGTTGAAGGACCCTACGCTCGGCTACGCGCGTACCTTCGTCACCCAGGTCGAGGACTCCCTCGCCCCGGCGCTGGACCGGGGGGTGCGGATCGTCGCCAACGCCGGGGGACTCAACCCGTCCGGGCTGGCCGCGCGTCTCGGCGAGGTCGCCGACTCGCTCGGGCTGGCGCCCAGGATCGCCTGGGTCGACGGCGACGACCTCGCGCCGCGGGCCAAGGAGCTCGGCCTGGGGTCCGCGCTGACCGCCAACGCCTACCTCGGCGCGTTCGGCATCGCCGAGGCGCTGCGGGCCGGCGCCGACATCGTGGTCACCGGCCGGGTCACGGATGCCTCCCTCGTCGTCGGACCGGCGATTGCGGCGCACGGCTGGAGCCGG
>CAZTHV010000030.1:0-3146 GCA_964613165.1 uncultured Marmoricola sp. | reverse complement strand
AGCCGGACGTCGTACGACGAGCTGGCCGGCGCCGTGGTCGCCGGGCACATCATCGAGTGCGGCACCCAGGCCACCGGCGGGAACTTCTCCGGCTTCCTCGACCTGCCCCGCGATGCCACCCCGCTGGGCTTCCCGATCGCCGAGGTCGGCGCGGACGGGTCGTTCACGATCAGCAAGCACGAGGACACCGGCGGCTTGGTCTCCCTGGACACGGTGACCGCCCAGCTGGTCTACGAGATCCAGTCCACCCGCTATCTCGGGCCCGACGTCACCACCGACCTCACCTCGATCCGGCTCTCCGACGACGGGCCCGGCCGGGTGCTGGTCAGCGGTGTGCGCGGCTCGGCCCCGCCGGCTTCCCTGAAGGTGTGCGTCAACGAGCTGAGTGGCTTCCGCAACCAGATGGAGCTGGTGCTCACCGGTCTGCACGTGGAGGAGAAGGCCGCCTGGGTGCGTGCTCAGCTCGAGGCCCGCTTGGCCGACGATCCGCCGGCCTCGGTGGTCTGGTCGATGGACGACCGGCCGCGGCCCGACGCCGAGACCGAGGAGGCCGCCTCCTGCCTGCTTCGGGTGCATGTCCTGGATCCGAGCGCCGAGGCGGTGGGCAAGCGATTCACCGCTGCGGCAGTCGAGCTGGCACTGGCGTCCTACCCGGGCTTCACCCTGACGGCGCCGCCGGGTCGCGGGTCGCCGTACGGCATCTACCGGCCGGCGTACGTGCCGCGCTCGGCGGTGACCGAGACGGTGCACCTGTGGGACGGCCGTACGCTGAGCATCGACCCGCCGCCGGAGACCGCCGCGGTGAGCGAGGCGGCCGCCGCGCCGCCGCCCGCTGTCGCCAGCGACTCGCCCACGCGGGCGGTGCCGCTGGGCACCTTCGTCCACGCCCGCAGCGGCGACAAGGGCGGCGACGCCAACGTCGGCCTCTGGATCGGCGGCACCCGTGATGAGCTGCGGCAGCAGCGGGTCGCCTGGCTGCTTCATCTGGTCACCCCCGCCCGGGTCCGGCAGCTGCTGCCCGAGGCGGCCGAGCTGGACGTCGAGGTCCACCCGCTGCCCAACCTCGGCGGCGTCAACGTGCTGATCCGGGGGCTGCTCGGCGACGGCGTGGCGGCCAGCACCCGGTTCGACCCGCAGGCCAAGGCGGTGGGCGAGTGGCTTCGCTCCCGCGTCGTGCACGTCCCGGAGGAATTGCTATGAGGGCGCGCGGGTTCACAGGTTTACCTGTGAACCTGTCGCTTCGGAGGGGATGCAACGCCTCCGAAGCGACAGGAAACCCTCCTGAGCGCGAGGAGACGAGGCGCTGATGGCCTTCTTGACCCCCGAACGGATGGCGCTGCAGGAGAGCACTGGGGAGTTCGTACGCCGGAAGGTGGCGTCGTACCTGCAGGAGTGGGAGGACGCCGGGGAGATTCCCCGCGAGCTGCACGTCGCCGCGGCCAAGGCCGGGCTGCTCGGCCTGGCCTTCCCCGAGGAGGCCGGTGGTGAGGGCGGCGACCTGCTCGACAGCGTGGCGATGCAGGAGGCGTTCTTCGAGGCCGGTGGGTCCAGCGGACTGGCCGCGAGTCTCTTCACCCACGGCATCGCTCTGCCGCACCTGGTCAGCCAGGGCAGCGCGGAGCTGATCGACCGCTACGCCCGCCCCACCCTGGCCGGGGAGATGATCGGCTCGCTCGCCGTCACCGAGCCGGGTGGCGGCTCCGACGTCGCGGGGATCCGGACGACCGCTGTACGCGACGGAGACCACTACGTCATCAACGGCGCCAAGACGTTCGTCACCTCCGGCGTGCGTGCCGACTTCGTGACCACGGCCGTCCGCACCGGAGGTCCAGGGCATGCCGGGATCTCCCTGCTGGTGGTGGACAAGGGCACGCCGGGCTTCACCGTCGATCGGTCGCTGCGCAAGATGGGCTGGCACTGCTCCGACACCGCCGAGCTGTCCTACGCCGGCGTACGCGTCCCCGCCGGCCATCTGATCGGCGAGGAGAACCAGGGCTTCTACTACATCGCCGAGCAGTTCGTGGTCGAGCGGATCGGGCTGGCCGTGCACGCCTACGGCATCGCGAGTCGCAGCCTGGCGCTGACGGCGCAGTACTGCCGCGACCGGGTGACGTTCGGCAAGCCGCTGATCGCCAACCAGGTGGTGCGCCACAAGCTGGTCGAGATGCACCGGCTGGTGGAGACGGCGCGGACCTACACCCGCGAGGTGGCCGCACGCCACGTCGCCGGGGAGAGCGCCATCGCCGAGGCCTGCCTGGCCAAGCAGACCGCGGTCGAGGCCTGCGAGGCCGTCGTCGACCAGGCCGTCCAGCTCCACGGCGGCACGGGCTATATGCACGGCACAGAGGTGGAGCGTCACTACCGAGACTCCCGGATCCTGCCCATCGGAGGGGGAGCGACCGAAGTGCTCACCGACCTTGCCGCCAGATTGCTGGGGTACTCCGCATGAGCGCGAGGAACCCCGCGGAGGTGCGCTGGAGCGAGGCACCGCAGTGCGAATGCGAAAGGAGCGGAGCGTGACTGCTGAGACTGCCGAGACCGGCCGGCGTACGGCGATGCTCGCCAAGATCGCCGAGCTGGATGCCGAGCACGCCAAGGCGGTGGCCGGTGGAGGTGAGAAGTACGTCGCCCGCCACCACGCCCGCGGCAAGCTCACCGCGCGCGAGCGGATCGAGCTGCTGGTCGATCCTGGCAGCGCCTTCCTGGAGCTCTCCCCGTTGGCCGGCTGGGGCTCGGACTTCACCGTCGGCGCCAGCGTGGTCACCGGCATCGGCGTCGTCGAGGGCGTCGAGTGCCTGATCACCGCCAACGACCCGACGGTGAAAGGCGGTGCCTCGAACCCGTGGACGCTGAGGAAGGGCTTCCGCGCGGCGCAGATCGCCGAGGAGAACGACCTCCCGACGATCGCGCTGGTCGAGTCCGGCGGCGCCGATCTGCCGACGCAGAAGGACATCTTCATCCCCGGCGGCAGGATGTTCCGCGACATCACCCGGGCCAGCGCTCGCAAGCAGCCGTCGATCGCACTGGTCTTCGGCAACTCCACCGCCGGCGGCGCCTACATCCCGGGGATGAGCGACTACACGGTGATGGTCAAGGAGCAGGCCAAGGTCTTTCTCGGCGGTCCGCCGCTGGTGAAGATGGCCACC
>CAZTHV010000029.1:10954-16952 GCA_964613165.1 uncultured Marmoricola sp. | reverse complement strand
GGGGTGACCCGCCGGGCACCGATAGGTGTACGGGTCGAACATCCGGACCACCCCGGCGGGCGACGGCTCGGCGTGCCACCGCCGCGGGTCGCCGGTCAGCGCGATCGCGCCGGCGGTGGCCCCGTGGTAGCTGCGGTAGCGAGCCACGATCTTCTGGCGGCCGGTCACGTGCCGGGCCAGCCGGACGGCGTTCTCGTTGGCCGCCGCGCCCCCGGTGGTGAAGAAGGACATCTTCAGATCGCCCGGGGTGATCCCGGCCATCAGCTCGGCCAGCTCCGCGCGCGAGCGCTCGGCATAGTTGGGCCCGATGTAGCACATCTGCGCCACCTTGGCGCGGATGGCCTCGACCATCTTCGGGTGCTGGTGGCCGAGGTTCAGGTTGACCAGCTGCGACTGGAAGTCCAGGTAGCGGTTGCCGTCGTAGTCCCAGAACCAGGAGCCCTCGCCGCCGGCGATCGGGACCGCGTTGACCGCGCCCTGGTGGGACCAGGAGTGGATCACGTACTCCTTGTCCGCGGCGCGGATCCTGTCCGCGTCCCAGACCGATGTGTCGGTCATGCTCACTTCTCCCCTGTCTCAGCGCCGAAGGTCGCCAGCCGGGCCAGGGGCCGGCCGGTGCTGGCGGCGACGCAGCCGACCAGGATCTCGTGAGGCAGCGGCGCGCCCGGGACCTGCAGGGTCACCGTCTGGTGGTGCGAGCGGATCTTGGCGTCGGTCTTGTGCTTGAGCGGAACGTCGATCGGGTCACCGGGCAGGCCGACCTTCTCGGCCGCGGGAAGCAGCTCGGTGCCCCCGGAGGCGCTGCGGAAGACGTTGCCGAAGCGCAGGTTGTGGATCAGCGCCGAGCCGTGCTCGACCTCGCCGCCGATGCCGACCAGGGCCACCTTGCCGAACGCCTCCACCGGTGCGCCGAGCAGCTCGACGCACGCGGGGCCGGTCAGCTGCCCGATCTCCTCGGCGATCTCGTCGGCGAGCGCCACCAGCTCCTGGACGTAGCCCGGGCCGTACGGGTTCTCGATGACGATGCCCACGAACGCGAGGCGATGCTCGGGAGACACCGGCTGCCCGTTCTCGCTCTCGGTCACCTCGAGGTGTCGGACCGTCTTCCGTACCGCAATGCCCATGTTCCCCATCTTCCTTTCGGTTCGTTGAATGAACCACTGGTCCACATACTGCCGCAGAAAAACGTCCACTGTCAAGGGACAGCGGACGAATCCGGGACAAACGGCAGCGCGCGACAGTCGGCGCGGCCGGGCGCGGACGGATCGAGCCGAGGACGGAGCCGGGGCGGGGAGTCGCCGAGGAGGAGCGGCTCAGGCGTTGATCGCGGCGGGGAATTGCAGGTCGGTATAGGTGAGCAGCTCGCCGAGCTTGGCCGAGGCCTCCAGGAGCTGCGGCGCGATCCCCTCGACCCACTCCGGGGTGAGCCTGAAGCTGGGGCCGCCGATCCAGACCGCATAGGGATAGGCGTCGCCGACCCGGACCGGGGCCGCCACGGAGGTGGCCCCGTCCTCCAGCTCGTCGCGGGAGTAGGCATAGCCGCGCTCGCGGATCGTCTCGAGCGTCTCGACGAAGCGGTCGACACCGCCCAGCGACTCCGGCGCGTGTGCCTCGATGTCCGCGCCGTAGTCCTCGCGCCAGCGGGCGGGGTCCTGCATCGCCAGCAGCACCTTGCCCGTCGAGGTGGACCACACCGGCTGGGTACGCGGCACCGGCTTGGCGGTCTGGCCGATCAGCTTCGGCCCGGCGACCTGGGCGACGACCATCACGTTCGGCGGGTGCAGCACGTCGAAGCCGCAGGTCTCCTCGGTCGTCGCGGCGAGGTCGGCGATCACCTGGCGCATGTGCCGGTAGCCGCCGTTGGTGTCCAGGAAGCCGCCGACGATCGAGAGCAGGCCGAGGGAGACCTTGTAGCGTCGCGTGTCGTCGTCCAGGGTCAGCCAGCTCTCCCGCTCCAGCACACTCAGCACGCGGTAGCAGGTCGCCTTGGGGATGCCCGACTCGCGGGCGATCTCGCTCAGACCCACGCCGTTGGGGTGGGCCGCGACCGCGCGCAGCACCCAGATGGTGCGTCGAACTAGGCCCGACTCACTGGCTGCCATGACGTCCTCCGTGGTGATGTGCGCCGAAGGCTAGCGCAACGTCGTCCCGGCGCCGCCGCCCCACCCACGTTGATGACCTCACCTCAGCGTCGGGTCGAAGGTGTCGCGAAGACCGTCCCCGACCAGGTTGAGGCTCAGCACCGTGATCAGGATCGCCAGGCCCGGGAAGACGCTGATGTGGGCCGCCGAGGCGACGTACTGACGTCCACCTGCCAGCATCGCGCCCCACTCCGGGCTGGGCGGCTGGGCGCCGAGCCCCAGGAAGCTCAGCGAGGCGATGCCGACGATGGCGATGGCCATGCCCACGGTGGTGATCACGATGATCGGCGCGCTGATGTTGGGCAGGACGTGCCGCCAGGCGATCCGCGGGCCCGCCAGCCCCGAGGCATGCGCGGCCTCGATGTACTCCTTGCCCATCACCTCCATCGTGGCGGCCCTGACCACCCGGGCGTACTGCGGGATGTAGGTGATGCCGATGGCGAGCGCGGCGTTGCGCAGGCTGGGTCCGGCCACCGCCACGACCAGGATCGCGAGCAGGAAGTACGGGAACGACAGGACCAGGTCCATCGACCGCATCAGCAGGCTGTCGGCGAGCCCGCCCCGATAGCCCGCCGCGACGCCGATCAGGATTCCGAGGACTCCGCTGAACAGGATCGAGCCGGCCGAGGCCAGCAAGGTCGCGCGTGCGCCCAGCATGATCCGGCTCAGGATGTCGCGGCCGAACTCGTCGCGCCCCAGCCAGGCATCGGAGCTGGGGCCGGCACGACGCAGGTCCAGGTGCTGCGCCGTCGGGTCGTGCGGTGCGATCCAGGGCGCGAGCACCGCGATCAGGATCATCGCCACCAGCACCACCAGGCCGACCACTGCCGCCCGGTTGGTGGTGAAGGCGCGCCAGCTCTCCGACCAGCGGCCCGGCTCCGTCACCGGCGCCGCGACCTTCTCGTGACCTGCCGTCACCATCCGCTCAGACACCTCTCTGCCGCGGGTCGACCCACTTGTACAGCACGTCGACGATCAAGTTGATCACCACGAAGACCACCGTTCCCAGCAGTACGGCGCCACGGACCATCGGATAGTCGCGGCCCTCGATCGCGGTCACCATCATCCGACCGAGGCCCGGGATGCCGAACACGGTCTCGGTCAGCACCGCACCGCCGATCAGCGCACCGAACTGCAGGCCGACGACGGTGAGCACCGGCCCCAGCGCGTTCTTCAGCGAGTACTTCAGCACCACCATCCGCTCGGGCATGCCGGCCGCGCGCGCCGTACGCACGTAGTCGCTGCCCAGCACCTCCAGCATGCTGGAGCGGGTGAGACGGGTGATGACCGCCAACGGGTAGGTGCTCAGCGCGAGGGCGGGCAGGACGAGATGGCTGTAGGTGCCCCAGCCGAAGGCAGGGAACCAGGGGATCTTCACCGCGAAGGCGATGATCAGCAGGATCGCCAGCCAGAACACCGGCATCGAGACCAGGGCCAGCACCCCGACACGCACCACGTTGTCGATCCACGAGTACTGCTTGACCGCCGCGATGATGCCGACCCCGACGCCGACCACCACCGCCAGGACCATGGCGGTCAGGGCGAGCGTCGCGCTCACCGAGCCGGTCCGGGCGATCTCGGTGGACACCGACCGGCCGCTGCGGAAGGACTCGCCCAGGTCGCCGCGGATCGCGTCGCCCACGAACGAGAAGTACTGGACGACCAGCGGCCGGTCCAGTCCGAGCTGGTGGTTGACCTTGGCGATCTCCGACGGCGTGGCGTTCTGACCGAGCAGCAGCGTCGCCGGGTCCCCGGGAGCGAGCTCGAGCGCCACGAACACCACGAACGCGATGATCAGCAGCAGCGGGACGAGCTGCGCGATTCGCTTGCAGATGTAGAGGGTCATCTCATGTCCTGGTCAAGGGGTTGCCTGCCTCGGGGCGACTCACCTCGTCGTCGAGGCGGCGGGGTCGAGTGGCTCGCTCTGTCGTGTGCTCAATCTGTCCGGTAGCTCAATCTGTGCTGTAGGGAGTGTCCCGCGCTTCCAGGAAGGCCTTGAACCCCTGCTCCTGGCGGATCTCCCGCAGTCGGTCGCGCTCCGGAAGGCCGGTCGAGTCCAACACCAGCGTGTCGGCGAAGCGGTGGCCCATCTGGAGACCGTGGAACCCTTGCGCATCCAGCATCATCCGCACCGACCGCTTCACCGACTGCAGCGTGAGCAGCGGCGCATTGGCCACCCGGTGCGCGAGCTTGATGGCGACGGCGTCCACCTCCCCGTCCTCGACGACGGCGTTGACCAGTCCCAGCCGATGGGCCTCCTCGGCACCCACGCTGTCCCCGGTCAGGTACATGTGGTTCATCGGCTTGAAGTGAGTCAGCCACGGGAGCAGCAGCAGCGGAGACAGCGTCCCGTGCCGGATCTCGGGCTCGCCGAAGGAGGCGGAGCGGCCGCAGACGGCGAGGTCGCCGATCAGCGCCAGGTTGCAGCCGGCGGCGAGGGCAACGCCCTTGACCGCGGTGATCAGCGGCCTGTCGAGGTACCACAGCCGCTCGAGCATCCGCGCGTTGCGCTGGGCGATGGCGTCGACCGCCATGGTGTCGGCCGGCGCCGGGTCGTTGACCAGGTCGACCCCGGAGGAGAACGCCCGGTCACCGTCGGCGGCGAGCACGACCACCTTGACGCCCGGATCCTGCTCGATCTCGTCGATCGCGCTGTTCAGCTCCGAGACCGTCTGCTGGCGCAGCGCGTTCAGCGCGGCCGGGCGAGCGAGCGTGAGCACGGCTACGGCGCCGTCGCGCTCCAGCCGGATATCCTCAAAAGTCACTGCGACCTCCTGGTTCAACCATCGAACCGTCGATTCGTTCTGGTCAATCAACGCCACCGAGGTACCGGCTGTCAAGCCTCCGGCCCGACCGACCCCATCGTTGGCCCGGCTCCATTGACACCGGCGCTCGACCTTGGTTCACTAAATTTGAACTATCAGTTCATTGAGTGAACCACCTCGACGCGGAAGGGCCGCTCATGCAGTACGACGTCGCGATCACCGGGGGGGACCTCGTCGATCCGCAGTGGGGTCGGCACCGAGCCACGCTCGCGATCCGCGACGGCCGCATCGCCGGCATCCTCGAGCCCGGCGCGGCGGTGGACGCCGCCGAGACGATCGACGCCGCCGGCCTGGTGGTCATGCCGGGTGTGATCGACCCGCACACCCACTTCGGCTACGCGCAGTCCTTCGAGGCCGACGTGCACAGCGAGACCCGCTCCGCGGCGCTGGGCGGCGTGACCTCGATCCTCTCCTTCTACCGGCAGTACCAGGGCGCCCAGCCCGCGCCGTACGACGAGCTGCCCGACCTGATCGAGACCATCGACCGGGTCGCGCACGTCGACGTCGGCATCCACTTCGGCATGCTCGCCGAGACCCAGGTCGACGAGATCGCCAAGTACAGCGACCAGGGCGTCAGCTCGCACAAGTTCTACATGGCCTATCGCGGCCCCGACGGCGCCACCGTCGGCATGGTCAACGAGTGCGACGACGGCCTGCTCCTGGAGGGTCTGGCCAAGATCGCCGCGATCGGCGGAGTCGCCTGCATCCACGCCGAGAACACCGACATCGTCAACCGGTCGATGCGGCTGGTGCGTGAGGCCGGCGAGCAGGGACTGCGTGCCTGGTCCGACGCCCGTCCGGCCTTCGCCGAGGCCGAGAACATCCACCGAGTGGCCCTTCTGGCCGACCACGTGGATGCCGGCGTCTACCTGGTGCACATCGGCTCCCAGGAGAGCCTGGAGGCGGCCACGCTGGTCCGCGCCCGGGGCAGCCGCGCCTGGGTGGAGACCTGCCCGCACTACCTGACCCACACCTATGACAGCCCGGTCGGGCCGATGGCCAAGATCAACCCGCCGGTGCGGGCCCAGTCCG
>CAZTHV010000029.1:4915-10944 GCA_964613165.1 uncultured Marmoricola sp. | reverse complement strand
ACCGATCACTGCGCCGTGCCCCGGGCGAACAAGGAGAAGGACATCTGGTCGGCCGCCGCGGGCTTCCCCGGCATGGCCACCACGCTCCCGGTCCTCCTCTCCGAGGGCCACCACCGCCGCGGGATGTCCCTGCAGCGCATCTCCCAGGTGCTCTCCGGCAACTCCGCGTCGATCTTCGGGATGCCGGGCAAGGGCACGCTGCGCCCGGGCGCCGACGCCGACATCGTCCTGTGCGACCTGAGCCTGGAGCGCACCGTGCGCCACGAGGAGCTCGGCAGCGTCTGCGACTACAGCATCCTCGATGGCCAGACCCTGCGCGGCTGGCCGGTCCGCACGCTCGTGCGCGGACGCACCGTGGCCCTGGACGGCCAGGTCGTCGGCGACCCGGGAGGAACGTTCATCCGCCGCTGAGTCCGACCCGGACGCGGCCATCACCCACGAGAAGAAGGAACTGCCCAGATGAAGGCGAAGGTACTGCTGATCCAGAACGGACCGGCGACCACCGACCCCCAGAAGAACATCGACGACAACCTGGCGCTGGTCGCGGAGGCCACCAAGGACTACCAGCCGGACTTCGTGCTGTTCAGCGAGCTGTCCAACACCCAGTACTTCTGCGGCTACAACACCCCCGAGCACTTCCAGCTCGCCGAGCCCATCGACGGACCGTCGGTACGCCGGCACCAGGAGCTGGCCAAGGAGCTGGGCGCCTACGTGATCTTCCCGTTCTACGAGAAGGGCGAGGTCAAGGGCGAGTTCTACAACAGCGCCGCGGTCATCGACCGGGAGGGGAACCTCATCTCCGGCGACCTGCCCGACGGCCGCCAGGTGCGCGTCTACCGCAAGAACCACATCCCCGACCAGTGGTCCTACTCCCCCGGCCTCAACGAGCGCTACTACTTTAAGGAGGGACCGGGCCTGGCCACCTTCAAGACCGAGTACGGCAAGATCTCGATCCTGATCTGCTACGAGCGCTCCTTCCCCGAAGCGTGGCGGGTGCTGGCCCTGCAGGGCTCGAAGATCATGTTCGTGCCGGTCGCGGCCTGGGGCCCCAACCGTGCCGACTCGTGGGGTGGCGAGCTGCGCACCGCGGCGATCCAGAACGGTCTCTTCGTGGTCGCCTCCAACAAGGGCGGCCTGGAGGAGACCGAGGGTCCGCGCCACATGTTCGGCGCCAGCCGGATCTTCTCCCCGATGGGCGAGGAGCTGGCTGCCGGTCCGGCCGGCGAGGGGCCGTTCGTGCTCACCGCCGAGCTCGACCTGGACCAGGTCGACCAGCACGGCGTTCGCTACACCTTCTTCCGGGACCGTCGTCCAGAGCTCTACGGCACGCTGAGCGACGACATCGCTCGCGGCGTCCTCTGAGGTCGCGATGGACGTCGGAGTCTTCCTCGGGTCCCAGTTCGCGGCGGACCAGGACATCGCTGCCGCGGTCACCGGCCTGGTCGAGCAGACCAGGCTGATCCGCGACACCGGGTACGACGCGATCTGGCTCGGCCAGCACTTCCTGAGCCATCCGGAGCAGTACCTGCAGACGACACCGCTGCTGGCCCGGCTGGCCGCGGAGGCCGGTGAGATGAACGTCGGCACCAACCTGCTGCTGCTGCCGATGCTCAACCCGGTCGACGTCGCGGAGCAGTACGCCACCATGGACGCGATCACCGGTGGCCGGCTGATCCTCGGCGTGGGCCTGGGCTACCGTGCCGAGGAGTTCGCGGCGATGCAGCTGGCCAAGAAGGACCGCGTCGGCCGCCTGGTCGAGGGCGTGGAGATCCTCAAGCGGCTCTGGACCGAGGACAACGTGTCCTTCCAGGGCAAGCACTTCACCCTCGACAACGTCAGCATCGCGCCCAAGCCGCTGCAGAGCCCCCGGCCACAGATCTGGTTCGGGGCCACCGCGGACAAGGCCATCCAGCGCGCCGCCACCCACGCGGACGCCTGGATCGCCACCTCGATGACCGAGTGGGGCGAGATGAAGCGGCAGGTGGACCTCTACCACCAGACCCGCGCGGAGGCCGGTCTTCCGGAGAAGGTCCGGTTCGCCAAGTGCGTGGAGCTCTATGTCGGCGACGACAAGGAGAGCGCGCTGCGCGAGGCCGAGCCGTTCATCGGCGCCAAGTACAAGGCGTACTACTCCTGGGGCATGGGCGACAACGTGCCGGGAGAGAGCGGTGCCGGGATCAGCGACTTCGGCGAGCTGACCAGGAACCGGTTCATCGTCGGTGGCCCCGAGGACGTCATCGAGGACTGCCTCCACCACCGCGACGTGCTCGGCGTGACCGACCTGATCGTCCGACTCAACTTCCCGGGCATGCCCATGGAGCTGGTCCGGCGCAACATCGAGCGGTTCGCCACCGAGGTGATCCCGCAGGTGCGCTGAGCCACGCACAGGACAGACGTCGGGCCGAGCGGACCGGTGTGCCGGCAGCGGGGCCCCGCGCCAGCACGACCGGTCCGCTACCTCCGGAGCAGCGGAACGGCCGGTGCGGAGGTGACGGCCATGGATCCCGATCTGCTACGGACATACGCTTGTGAGGCCCAGCCAGAGCGGTTATGTTGATCCAGCGGTTTGACTAGTGAACCACATCGGCCGCCGTCCCGGCCGTACGCCGGGACGGTGCAACGACCAGGGAGTGAGCATGTCCCAGACCGACCAGCCCGCGGACATCGTGCTCGAGCTGCGCGGACTGCGCAGCCGGATCGACACTCAGCGCGGTCCGGCGTACCCGGTCAACGACGTGACGCTGCAGTGCCGGCGCGGTCAGACCCTCGCCGTGGTCGGCGAGTCCGGTTCCGGCAAGTCGATGACCTTCCTCTCCGCGCTCGGCCTGCTGCCCGCCGGCGGCGTGATCGAGTCGGGCGAGATCGTCTTCGAGGGCCGGTCCATCGACACCGGCAACGCCGTCGCCCGCCGCCGGCTGCGCGGGAAGTCCATCGGGATGATCTTCCAGGACGCGCTGGCCGGCCTGAACCCGGCGTTCACCATCGGCCAGCAGATCGGCGACGTGATCCGACACCACGACAAGGTGTCCCGTCGCGTCGCCCGCGCGCAAGCGATCGAGACCCTCGGCCTGGTCGGCATCCCCAACCCCGGCGAGCGGGTCGACTACTACCCCCACCAGCTCTCCGGCGGCATGCGACAGCGCGTGATGATCGCGATGGGCATCGCGCTGCGCCCGCAGGTCCTCGTGGCCGACGAGCCCACCACCGCCCTGGACGTCACCGTCCAGGCCCAGATCATGGAGCTGCTGGACGGCCTCCGCGAGCAGCTCGGCATGTCCCTGGTCGTGATCACCCACGACCTCGGCGTCGTCGCCCGGTACGCCGAGCAGGTGGCCGTGATGTACGCCGGCCGCGTGGTCGAGCGCGGCACCGTGAGCCAGATCCTGCGCTTCTCCCAGCACCCCTACACCCAGGCGCTGCAGCAGTCCACGCCGCGGCCCGACGCCGACGGCGCCGTCCTCGCGGCGATCCCCGGCCAGCCGCCGAGCATCCAGGCCGTCCCGTCCGGCTGCAGCTTCCACCCGCGCTGCGCACTGACCCACGACCGGGCCCGCTGCCGCGAGGAGGTGCCCGTGCTGCGACAGCTCGCCGGGGACGGCCAGGTCACCGCGTGCCACTTCGCCGAAGAGATGCTCGAGACCCGGGAAGGGGCGATCGCATGAGCCCGACCGATCAGGAGCAGGCCGACCAGGAGCAGGCCGACCAGGGGCAGGCCGACCAGGAGCAGGGGGCCGAGCTCCCCCTCGTCAACGGCGAGAACGCCGTCCTCCGCGTGGAGCACCTGACCAAGCGGTTCGGCCACGCCGGGCGCTTCACCCGCAATCCCAAGCTGGTCACCGCCGTCGACGACGTCTCCTTCGACCTCGCCCGCGGCGAGACCCTCGGCCTGGTCGGCGAGTCCGGCTGCGGCAAGACCACGCTGAGCTGGATGCTGCTGCGGCTGATCGAGCCCACCTCGGGCAGCGTCGTGGTCGGCGGCGAGGAGGTCACCGGGCTGAGCAGTCGCGAGCTGCGCCGCTTCCGCCAGCGCGCGCAGGTCGTCTTCCAGGACCCGTACGCCTCGCTGGACCCGCGCCAGCGGATCGCCACGACCGTCGCCGAGCCGCTCACCTCCTCGGGCAAGTCGCGGACGGAGAAGCAGGAGATCGTCTCCGGGCTGCTGGAGCGGATGGGCCTGCTCCCAGCGCACGCCAGCCGGTTCCCGCACCAGTTCTCCGGGGGGCAGCGGCAGCGCATCGGCATCGCCCGCGCGCTCTCGGTGACCCCGCAGCTCCTCATCCTGGACGAGCCCGTGTCCGCGCTGGACGTCTCGATCCAGGCCCAGGTGCTGGCGTTGCTGCAGGACCTGCGGAAGGAGTACGAGCTCAGCTACATCCTGATCTCGCACGACCTCTCCGTGGTCCGCCACGTCAGTGACCGGGTGATGGTGATGTACCTCGGCCGCATCGTGGAGATCGGTGACAAGCGCAGCATCTTCACCCAGCCCCGGCACCCCTACACCGTCTCGCTGCTGTCGGCCGCACCCGTGCCCGACCCGAGCACCGAGCGCACCCGGGAGCGGATCGTGCTGCGCGGCGACCCGCCCAACCCGGCCGACCCGCCGACGGGCTGCGCCTTCCACCGGCGCTGCTTCCACGCCACCCTGACCGCGGCCGGCCTGCCCGACTCGCAGGTGACCACGCTGGACGACGGCAGCCGGGTCCCGACGGCCTGTACCCAGGTCATTCCGCTGCTGACCCGCCCACAGCCGGCGACGGCGGGCTCGCACTGGTCCGCCTGCCACTTCCCGGTCAGCGACGAGGCCGCGACCGGGGTCACCGCCGCTCTCTGACACGACCGGCGCACGATTGGCATCCGACCGACAGCACACGACGAGCGAGCCGGTGCCGCCGACACGGCGCCGGCCTCCTCGCGGGTCAGCGGGACTCGGCGCTGTCCATCGTCTGGGCGAGCAGGGTCGCGATCGTCATCGGGCCGACACCGCCGGGGACCGGGGTGATCCAGGAGGCACGCTCGGCCGCGGCGGCGTACTCCACGTCGCCGACGTTGCCCGGGTTGTAGCCGGCGTCGACGACCACGGCGCCCGGCTTGATCCACTCACCACGGACCAGCTCCGGCCGTCCGACCGCGGCCACCACCACGTCGGCCTCGGCGACCCGCGCGGGGAGGTCGGTGGTACGGGAGTGGCAGAAGGTCACCGTCGCGTCGCGCTCGAGGAGCAGCATGCCCACCGGCTTGCCGAGGATCCGGCTGCGCCCGACCACGACGGCGTGCCGGCCCGACAGCGGGATGTCGTAGGCGTCGAGCAGCCGGATGATGCCGCCGGGAGTGCACGAGGCGAAGCCAGGCTCGCCGAAGGACATCGCCGCGAAGCTGGCCAGGGTGACGCCGTCGACGTCCTTGCCGGCCGCGATCGCCTCGAACGCGGCGTGCTCGTCGATCTGGCTCGGGACCGGGTGCTGGAGCAGGATGCCGTCGACGCCGTCGTCGGCGGAGAGGGCCCGGATCCGCTCCAGCAGCTCCTCGGTGGTGGCCTCGGCGGGCAGCTCCACCCGGAGCGACTCCATGCCCGCCTGGCGGCATCGGCTCTGCTTCATCTTCACGTAGGTGTGCGAGGCCGGGTCGTCGCCGACCAGCACCGTGGCGAGCACCGGCGTCCGGCCGGTGCGGGCGACGTAGTCCGCCGTCCGCCGGGCCACGTCGGCGAGCAGGTCATGGGCGACGGCGTGGCCGTCGAGGATTCGCGCTGTCATGGTTCCTTCGGGTCAGCGGAAGACGACGGTGCGGTGCCCGTTGAGCAGCACCCGGCGCTGTGAGTGCCACAGGACGGCGCGGGCGAGGGTGTGCGCCTCGGTGTCCCGGCCGAGCGCCATCAGGTCCTGGACGGACGCCTGGTGGTCGACCCGGGCGACGTTCTGCTCGATGATCGGCCCCTCGTCGAGGTCGGCGGTGACGTAGTGGGCGGTCGCGCCGATCAGCTTCACGCCACGCTCGTGAGCCTGCCGGTAGGGGTTGGCGCCCTTGAAGCT